>JADFYX010000116.1 GCA_015232795.1 Magnetococcales bacterium | reverse complement strand
ATGGAGCCCATCATATAAAACTTGCCGTTTTGGTCCAATAAAACATGCATCTCTCTACCAGAAAAGCCCGTGGTGCCGATAAAAAGATCTCTATCAGTTTTTAATTTATTAAGAGCCTGTAGATAGGGTCCACGAATTTCATAACTGTCATTTATTGCCTGTTTCTCTATTTGTTGGTATTCAGCAAAACAACCTTTTTTAATCACCAACCCATAAGGAGTTTTTGTGGTATCAAGATGGTTTTTTGCCTCTTGTATCACATGGAGAAAACTGTCCGTATCCGGGTCTAATACTTTGTATGGAATTTTAAAAATGTTAAAAAATTCCAGCAGGGTTTTTCCCATCAACTCGTGTTGGGGAGCATCCTTTTTACCAGGCTCTCCTCGCCAGGAGACCAATAACAGACAGGGCAAACCATAGAGCAATTGCAATGATGATAGAGGGTTGACCGCATTACCATAACCATCATTTTGCATCAGGACTACTGGAATTTTTTTGCTTAATGCAAAGCCACCGGCAAGGCCCATGGCTTCACCTTCGCTAGAGGCAGCATAATATTGGTAGCTGTCGGTTTCCTCAATATAGTTTATCAGGTGTTTAAAGAGGGAGCATGGCACCCCCATATAGGGGCCAAATCCTGTTTGCTCTAGTATTGATACAAATTTTTCTGGTATCACGGGTAAAGACCTTACTGTTGTGGCATATTACTTATTTGATAAATATCTTCCAGGCTATTGATATTGAGCCAATGTCCATGGACATAGCGAGCTGTAATAGGTAGATCTTTTTTTATCAAACGGTTTATAAAAGAGTTTATGTCGCTGGCGAGAAACGCATTTTCATCTTCACTGTGCCATATCTCAAGCTCTTTGCGAAAAAGTTCTGCTCCCATTGAGCTAAATTTCATCATGCCAACCCACTCACCGTGGGCGTCACTGTGGGCAATAGAGGTGTCCATCTGCAATATTGGGGTATGGCTTTTTGATCTGAAACTGTCTGATGGTGGAGCAGCACAGATTACAGCGTCAATTTTTTTATCTCTCTTTTTACCTTGCCACCATGAGGTATCGACAACCAAAACAATATCACCTTCAGCCTCCAGCAGTGTACGCAATATGTGTGTTTTGAAAAGAATATCTCCAAAGGACATGATGCATGGTCCTTGGAAATGTTTGCTGGCTAGATAATAGGAGTAGAGAATGCCACTGCTATCATGTTGATCATTGTCAATCTTTGTGATGTTGGGAATATCTACAACCTCCTTTTTATAACCAACAACGACTGATATCTGGCGTATTTTACACTCATTCATGGTCTCAATTTGGTTTTCTAGAATACTTTTGCCAAAAGCTTCTAACATACATTTTGGTTTATTGTCAGTGAGGGAACCAAAATCATCACCTTTGGTAGCAGCCAGTATAAAAGCAGAAATATTGCGATCCTGAGGTAGATAGTTCTCCTCTGCAGTTTTATACTCTTCAGCATTTTGCAAACGAAAAATCTCTCCAACTGATACAATTTTTGCCTCTATTCCAATTAGGCTCTGTTCTTGGTAAATCTGCTTCACACTGCTTTGCATTGCGCTAATTGCGCTACGCATTGTGTGGTTGGCCCAAATTACCAGGCTTGCACCAGCTTTTTCTAAATCAGCAGTGGGAGTTTTATAATATTTTGTAGGTACAATGATAATTGGTTTACGGTTATCCCAGTTTTTCATAAATTGAAAAATATCGGTTGGATCAGCCAACTTGCTGTGTATCAAAATAGCGTCGGCCCCAGCATCGGCATAGGCATTGGCACGTTTTAGTGCCTCTGTTAAACCCCAGCCGGCAATGAATGCTTCGACTCTGGCAACAATAATAAAATCATCATCTTTTTGGGCATCTTTTCCTGCTTTGATCTTACCGCAAAATTCATCAATATCTGCTAATGGTTGTCTCTCTCCACCAATAAAAGAGTTTGTTTTAGGAAAAATTTTATCCTCAAGGCAGACACCAGCGACATCTATGGCTTCCAATTTTTTTATCAATCGCCGTACACTGTTAAAATTTCCATAGCCGGTATCTCCGTCCAATAGAATGGGTAGTGAAGATGCTTCAGACATAAACTCCAAAATGTCCAGCACCTGGGTCCAACTCATCTCATTGTTATCCCGTACTCCCATAGAGGCGGAGATGGCTAAACCGCTACCCCAGATACCTTTAAAACCAGCCTCTTCGACAATTTTAGCTGAAATCCCATTATGGGCTTCCATGATAAATTCTATCTTTTGGCTGTAGAGGAGCTTACGGAGCTGTGTAGTTTTTTTCATTTTCTAGTTTCTTTTGTTGGAGGTCTATTGATCCAAGCTCTTCTCTTTTTCATTACTCTTTGATAACCGTAAAAATTTCAGCCCTTGTCGTATATTCTCTTTATTAAGTCCAGCAATTCTAGGTAGATGGTAAAGTAAGAGCAATACCCCAGCACTATATAGCAAACCAGAAAGAAAAAAATTAATAATCTCACTTTGTAGATCGTGATCTACTATTAGTTTATTTATAACTATTTGGGATAAAAATGCCAAGACCAACAATGTGCCCGTGCTAACTATCTGGTGAATAACATAGTTTGCAAATGATAGTTTGAGCATTTTTGTGTTATAATAAAGTTGCACATTTACTATTAAAAATTGTATCAACACCATTTTTATAGCAAGCCCAACTGACTCTAGGCCTAAGCCATATTGCTCTACAGGGGCTATGAAAAAATATGTAATAGGAAGGCCGGCTATAAAAAAAAAGCCACTAATATTACGATATAACCTAGTTTGGCCAGTGGCTATAAACATAGAACCGCTTAAATGTGAGTACGTCATATGAAGAGGATAAAAGGCCATAATAGTGGTTGTTAAGATTGCCCCAGAATAGGCATCACCACCCAGAAAAATTATAACTTGTTTGGCATGTATAATTACAAAACAGGATAGATATGCAGCGATAAAATAGAGTGTTGGAATATAATTGCGAAACAGTTTTGCCATCTCTTGTGGGTCTTTATTGGCAAAAGCAATTGAAAACTCTCTCTGGATAAGTGAGGTCATGGCATGGGTAAAAATAAAGCAGACACTACCAATCTGAAAGGCAAGACTATAAAATCCCTGCTGCACACTTCCTGAAAAAGTTTGCAAGATCCAACGGTCTAGTATGCCTGTAATCAATGCAATAAGAGCTAATATAAACAGTGGATGGCTATAGCTGTAAAACTCTTTTATGTAAGCAACAAGCTTTTTAGATGTTGGGAGAACAAAAGGCCAGAGCAAACGCCCTGCCAAAGCGATAATCCAAATCTGCCCAATAGCCATAAAGCTGATAATAATGTAGTGGTAGTAAAAATATGTTTCTATGTTTAGCTGATCGGTAAAAAAAAGGCCGACAACAATTAGCAGTCCCATCAATTTTTGTAAAATACTTATTATTTCAGTTTTAACCGTTAGGCCAAATGCATCACCCATCTTTGTGCAAATTCTACCAACCCATAGCAATCCACCATATAGTGCAGCAAAGTATATGTATAATATGTTTTGTCCCGGCCATAATGAGTTGTGAGCTGGTGTAATGGTGCTAACGAGTACCATAAAAAATAAAATTGTTAATACCATGACCATAAAAAGCAGATAAAAAGTTATAAGCCCATGATCTTTTTGTCGTTGGGATAGTTTGATGTAAAAAGCAGACGAGGTTCCTAGCTCTAAAAAGCCGACTATTTGGTTGAAAAAATTGGTTAGAAAGTGGAAATTACCGTAGGCTTCTGGGCCAAGGCCACGGGGCACAATTGCCTGGATACCCAAGTTGATAACTAATCCCACCAAGTTAGAGAGTAACTTGTAATAGTATCTAGTTTTCAGGGATGCAATTTGCGCCATTATTATCAATGTTCCTAGGAGTATGCCGGACTTTTATGTGGGCAAATTTTTTACAAGCAATTGATATTGAAAGGTTTAGAAATATTTTATGCTATCAATTTATTTCACTGGCAAAATGGCAGAAAATCTTTTTACCATATAAGAGGATGGCGATTTTTGCTGTTCCACCCGATAAAGCAATAACTTCCGCCATACACGCACCGCCAAGCGTCATTTCTAGGTTAAAATATGAGCAGAGATTTTTTTGCGTTTTGTAAAAATCTCCAACATTTTCCAGTGGACAATGGGGATTTGGGTCAGGTCTTTTAGATGTAGTATGTATAGCCCTGTATCTTTTGCCGTTTTAAAGCTCCACGGAGCATTGGTGTTGGAGAGGTAGCCGTGTTCACCAAAAAATCCGCCACTTTTAACCACCTCCAAGATGCGACCATCACTGTCGCAAATATTTACCTCACCAGTAACTACCAGCCATAGCCGTATCTCTGCATTAACAGAAATTTCGCTATTTGCGGGCATGGAGAGATGTTCCATAGCCTGAGCAATATTTCCTAATGATAAAAACGTAGTTTTTTCACCAAACAACCATGTTTTACGCAGAAACCATATCTTATCTAAGGTTGCTTGCACGTTGGTGATAAGATTGTTTTTTTCTAGAAAATTTTTGAACAGTTGGATAGAGATGCTAATAACGCTACAGTGGGAGTATGCCCGGTAGGTTCCGTTTAGGGTATCAATTGTATTAAAAATAGTGCTCTCGCCAATCAAAGATCCTAAAGCGAGATGGTTGCTAACTCCAGATTCAGTATCAAGATATACTACAGTACCAGCAAGTATCATATCCACATGGTCTGTTTCGGTACCATATTTATAGATAATCGTACCTGCATTATATTCTACCACCGGACAGTTGAGCAGTATACGTATTTGCCCATCATCTACCTCAGGAAAAAAGCTGCGTAAACAGTTAAAAGCCCGTTGGAAAAGATAGTTGTGGTCTCCTTCTATGAGAACGTCAATAGCTCCAAAAGATGTGTCGGAACCTATCTCCATCTCTTCCGGAGTTAGTTTACGGTCAGTATGAGCTAAGACCAGACGTTTTGATAAATCATCACGATAGTCAGATGCCACACCGTGAATCATACCGCCACCGATATCCAACTTTTTAAGGTCAGCAGGGGTTTTATAATCTTTTTTTATCTGTTCTATAAATTCGGCAGGTACATCATTTGGACCATCTCCCACCATACCATCCAATACTTTGAATGATGATAAATCTGCCCAATGGGAGTATGTTTTATAGCCATCTTTATCTAAAGCTCTAAAGGAGAGGATATTGTTCTCAGTTGGATGGGGTGAATACAAAGGCATCACCTCTAGACCATCACAATCATTCCAAACATTAAACTCAAGATCGCAGATTTCAAAAAACTGACCAAATTTATCCTCTTCCAATGATATTAATTCAGTAAATTTTTTAGCTACAGCAGAGCGAATCGGTGGTGTTGCAAAATATTTAAGTCTATGGTCAGAGTGGATCAAAGCTGGCAGACCAGCAAAATGGTCATCATGTCCATGGGTATGAAAAATTCCTGTAACTTCACTGATATCGATACCCAAAGCAACCATGGTTTGGAATACACCTGGGCCAGCATCAACCAAATAAATTCGCCCCTGAAACATTACTATGCTACCCATGCTAGGACGGTTTTGATCCCAGCCATCCCCTTCACCACGATGCAGGACTGCAAAATACTGCCTTTTGAAACGATAGTTGCCAAGTTCATAGGGGGGTTCGTAAATAAGGTTTGCTGGCAGATTTAGATCTATGGTTGTTGATTCTCCCCTAAAGGAAAATTGATATTTGTTGGAAGCAACACGGCAGACTGTCACACCGTTGCGAATCTCAACAGTTTTATCTCCAATCTCCAATGTGTCGAGAGATCCATCTGGGGTGCCAATTTTGCCAAAAGCAAATTTTAGTTTAATCCGCATCCATATGTCTGCGGTGGCCTCATCAACACCACAGGCCATGATCTCTTCTTTTGAGACCAAACCGTACTGTCCCCTGTAGATATAATTCATCTGCGAATGTACCTGGGCAGATGAGCCAATTAACATGGGTTTTGCCCCAGTATTGTTGGGATGATTTGGAATAGCCATGCCCTGCAAATAGAGCATTTGTAAAACTGGGAATTCAGCAAGGTTGGCAAAGCCACCGTTTTGTACCAAAAAATCTGATAAAAGGATTACGTTCGGCCCGGTTTCACAGGTTACTCCTTCTTTATCAATAGTTTTTATAAAACCTTGGCGACGCAGATGTTTTACCACCTCTCCAGGACAACCACACAGAATGTATAGCCCTGCTTCTGGCACCTGTAACCAAAATACTCCTGGAGCAACACGTATGGTGAGCAAATTTTGCATCGCATCTCGTAGGGCTATTTCAGTCTTGCCAAGAACCTCTACCTTTTCCGACAGTTCTGCGGTTCGTTGCTGAACAAGGTCTTCTAATTGATCGTGGTGATATTTCATCTCTAATTGGTTTTTAATTCTGCGCTTAACAATGTCAGGGTTAAAAGGTTTGGTAATATAATCAATTGATCCCATAGCAAGACTTTTGGCGGTATCTTGCTCTTCCTCTGGTGTGGTGATAAATACAATGGGGATATTGCTAGTATTTGCGTCTGATTTCAGACGGTTACAAATATCGTGACCATCCATACCCGACATTATTAGATCTAGTAGGATTATGTCAGGTTTTTGTTTAATCTGTTTAAGAGCCTCGTTGCCATTTTTGGCAAAGATCATCTCATAATCATTTTGAAGTATGGGAGTGAGGAGCTTGAGATTTGCTGGGTCACTATCGACTACTAAAATTTTTTGTTTCATTGCAAAGAGTTCGTCTCAGCTTGAGTTGACCCACAAAGATATGAAACTATAGACCTTCATGAAACTTTTTTCAAGTACTAAGCTTGGGAGGTGCTGCTGACATTTTGAAATATCATCAAGAACTTGCTTGAATGAAAGCTATTAATTTTGACCTTTTAACAGGCTATTTTCGTTGCAGCCATTTGAAAAAGTTATATTTATAAAGTGAGGCCTTTTTTCACTACCAGTCGAATGTTGTTGGCTCTGTAGGTGCTATCTCTACCAGGAAATACTTCAAATTCTATAATATCGCCGGGGACAGGGATGTTCTCAGGGCTTATCAATTCTGATACATGGACATAAACATTATTTCTTCTGCATTTAGCAAAACCATAGCCTTTGTCCTCAAAATATACCGTAATAATAGCTCTTTCAATACTACCAATCTGCAGATTATCACCAGAGCCGACAACCTCTGAGTGCTCCTCATCCCTGTCCTTATTTATAATATCTATGGCGATCAATCC
>JADFYX010000115.1 GCA_015232795.1 Magnetococcales bacterium | reverse complement strand
GAGATATCTTTAACTGCCTGCCCAAAAATAGGCTCTGATATTTGTCGGCAGGCATCTTCAAATTCATCTAAATCTGTACCAAGAGGTACATATCCAGCATCTAGATGTACTTGGGCTACTTTACCATAGTCACGGCTGATAAAACCTTGCAGCAGTTCTGCTAACCAAATGCGATCTTGGGTTTTAATGCGACCTATAATACCAAAATCCAAAAGGGCAACCGTACCGGTATCAAGTATAAAAATATTGCCGGGATGTTGATCGGCATGAAAAAAACCATCTCTGAAAACCTGTTTAAAAAAGCCGGATATCAGATTGATGGATATCTGTTTGGAGTCCATGTTGGGGTTGGGGTTTTTTGTTAATTCGTCAATGGGAACCCCGTTGATCCACTCCATGGTTAAAATTTGTGATGAGGTTAACTCCCACAAAACTGCCGGAATCATGAGTTCAGGATCTAGCTTAAAATTTTTCTGAAATTGGTCGGCTCTTGCTGCCTCAACTTGAAAATCCAACTCGTTACGGATAGAAGCAGCAAACTCCTCTACAACCCGTCTTGCACGAAATCTGCTCCAGGCAGGAAAGTTGTGTTCGATAAACTCTGCTAAGGTGGTCAACATGCCGATATCCATCTCAATGATATTGGCAACATTGGGTCTGCGAACTTTTACAGCGACATCTCTTCCACCTTGGGTGGTGGCACGATGGACCTGAGCCATAGAGGCAGAAGCTACGGGAACAGGATCAAAATGGATAAAGAATTTTTCTAACGGTCCATCGAGATCTGATTCTAAAATCTCCCTAACAGTTTCAAAGGGAAATGGGGCTACATCATCTTGAAGCTTTTTCATCTCAATGCCCACCTCTTCGGGTAGGGCATCCATTCTGGTTGATAGTGCTTGACCAAACTTGACAAAAGTTGGCCCCAAGGCCTCTAGAGCCAAGCGCAGACGTGCCGGGGCTTCATTCTCGTGACGAACTTGCCGAGTTTCTGTACGCCAACCGTAAGACCAGGTTAATAGGCGGTATGGTAGAAATTGACTGGCAAATGGTTCAATTTTATATTTGACCAATACATTGATAATTTCTAGCAAACGTAAAAAGGTGCGGTAATGACCCAACATCAGGCTTTAGTCGGCTCTCTCGTAGGTTTTGGTTGGCTGGATTTTGCTGCTGTTTTTGCTTTAGCATGGGCTTTTGGTTGAGATAGAGATAACTTTTTGTTAATACGTGAGATAGCTTTTTCTAGTTGAACTGATTTGTTGACAAGTTCATCTATCTCAGAGCTATATTTTTCAAACTTCTCTTTAAGTGGTAGATTTTGCTCATTTATCCAATTTTCAATCTCTTCCTCAACCTTCTCCTTGCTCTGCTCGCCAACCCCTTGGACCTGTCTTGCCATGGTCATTAAAGATTTGCCAACAATAGAGCCAAAGAGAGTTGTTAGCTCCTGTTCCCAGTTGATATCCACATTGTTGAGTATATTTTTAAAGTGAAGCCCAGTATCGGTCTCTCCGCTTAAGTTTAGAGCCCGTGAGAAAAATAGTGAGTCAGGATCTTTGGTTTGAAACAACAGAGAGAGAAAGGCGCTTGTAGAGCCACTCATGGTTACGTGGGATATATTATCGCAATAGGTGTGGATGGTCACTCCACCCTGATCGTCCACCATCATATAAAATGACTCTTCAAGATCTTCAACGGCAAACTCAAATATTTTACCTGACAGTTCAGATAGCTGTTTTTTTAGATCTGGGTAGCGACTGAAAAAAATATTAAGAACAACACCCAAAGTGACAGCAGTAGCTGGCTGGGGAATAATTTTTAGTGGGGATAATAATAGAGATTTTAACATACTATTAAACCTTTCGACCAAAGTGTATAGCGGCAATGCCGAGGGACAAATTGTGGTAGCGAACACCGTAAAGACCGCCTTTTTCTAACATGGTTTTAAAGGTCTCTTGGTTGGGAAAACGGCGAATGGACTCAACAAGATATTGGTATGAGTCCCGGTCTTGGGTTACATAATGACCAATCTCTGGCAGAACTTTGAAAGAATATGTATCATAAATGGGTTGTAGAGCTGGTATGGCAAGCTTTGAGAACTCAAGGCAGAGGAACTGCCCTCCTGGCCTTAATACCCTAACCATCTCTTGTATTGCAACATCAACTTGCGTTACATTGCGGATACCAAAAGCAATGGTGACAGTATGGAAGCTGTTGTCAGGAAATGGTAGCTCTTCGGCATTTCCTTGTACCCATTCAATGCCGGAAACCATACCCAGGTTGGTCAGTTTCTCCCGCCCCCGGTTTAACATGCTGTCATTAATATCATAGATTGTGACACCGCCTTTGCCCTCAAGGCGCGGGTGCATCAAACGCGCAATATCACCAGTGCCACCAGCCACATCTAAAAGTCGATCACCAGGATTAACCCGGAGACGACGAACTGCAAACTGTTTCCATAACCTATGAACGCCAACCGACATCAGGTCGTTCATTAAATCATATTTATCAGCTACAGAATCAAAGACTTCCCGTACTCTTCCTACCTTATCGGCAAAAGGGATATCTTTAAAGCCAAAATGGGTGGTTTGTGATCCCGCCATATGAATGCCTCAAAAAGCTTGAGAAATAATGAAATATTTTGTTAGATTTTAAGAAAGTAAGATCAGGTTAATTCACAAGCATTATTCTTAATTGTTGTGAGTTGCCTATGAATAAAGCTAATCTTGACCCTTGGTAAAACATATCAAACTGATGGATAATGGCTGATTTATCATTAAATTGCAACCGGGTGTACTCATGAATTTTCCAATTAAAAGACCAACGGCCTTTTCTGATCTACGTACTTTTATAGATTTTTTAGAGAAAAATGGGCAACTTGTTCATGTTAATGTACCTGTCGATCCCAATTTGGAGATGACAGAAATCTGCACTAGGCTTCTGGCTCAGGGGGGGCCAGCAGTACTGTTTACCGATGTTATAGGTTCTGACTTTCCCGTGTTAGCCAACCTTTTTGGCACCCAAGAACGGGTGGGTCTAGGGGTTGGTAGAACCCCCAAAGAGCTGGAAGAGTTGGGGCAACTTCTATCAGAGTTAAAACAGCCTGAACCTCCTAAGGGTATCTCCGGGGTAATAGATTTTGCCGGACAACTCTCCAGAGTGCGCCACATGCCCATAAAAAATGTCATGAACGCCCCTTGCCGTGATGTGGTCTACACAGATGATGAAATTGATCTGGGCAAGTTACCCATTCAAACCTGCTGGCCTGAAGATAAGGGACCGTTGGTGACATGGCCTGTGGTAATAACCCGTGGTGTTGATGGTGGGCCGATAAATTTAGGTATCTACCGTATGCAGGTGCTGGGTAAAAACCGTCTGATAATGCGCTGGCTTAAACACAGGGGCGGAGCCCAGCATGCCCAAGGCTATGGCAAAAAAATGCAGGTCGCAGTTGCCATTGGTTGTGACCCCGGCACTATTTTGGCTGCTGTTACCCCTGTACCAGAGAGTCTATCAGAATATGGCTTTGCAGGTCTGCTAAGAGAGGCAAGGGTTGAGACCACAACTGGTTTATATCCAGATCTACCAGTACCAGCACGCGCAGAGATAATCTTAGAAGGGGAGGTGGATCTAGAAGATCTGGCGGATGAGGGACCATTTGGCGATCATACCGGATATTATAATGAGGTAGAAAAATTCCCCGTTTTTACCGTAAAGCAAATGACCATGCGCGAAGATCCCATATATCTAAGCACCTTTACCGGAAGACCACCAGATGAGCCAGCAATTTTGGCTCTAGCTTTAAACAGGGTTTTTGTTCCCCTGTTGCAAAAGCAGTTTCCAGAGATAACCACCTTTCACCTCTCTATGGAGGCAGCATCATACAGGGTGGCTATAATAGGGCTTAAAAAAGCCTATCCAGGTCATGCCTTCAGGGTGATGGCTGGTGTCTGGGGGTTTTTACGGCAATTTCTCTACACAAAATATATTATAGTGGTGGATGAAGAGGTGGATGTAGAGAGCATGGATGACGTGCTAACAGCCGTTGGTATGCATTGCCATGGTGGCCGTGATCTGCAAGTATTAAACAACACCCCAATAGACTACCTGGACTTTGCTTCTCCAGTAGCTGGCCTGGGGGGAAAAATGGGTATTGATGCCACCACAAAAATAGGGGCTGAGTTAGACATAGTAACCCCAAGAGCCGTAGCCAACCCAGATATCAGATGGATAAAACTGTTATTAAAACGCTACGACTACATAATAGATATCCGTCTGCAAGCAGGTGGCCTGATAGCAGTAGCCCAAGTAGACGGAGAGACTGCCGACCGTGGCATACAAGCAATTAAAGCCATCCAATATGAAGCCCCTCTAGGTACAGGTGGCGATCAACTAATAATAGTAGACCAAGATTGCAACCCCAACTCCACAGCCGATCTATTCTGGTCATTAGCCACCAGATCGGACCCCAGCCGTGATGTATTCATCAATAAAGAAAACGGCAGATTCGCCATAGACGCCACAGCCAGAACCTTCGATGAAACAGGAAGAAACTGGGGAAAAACCCTAAGAATGGATGAAAAGACAATTGAAAAAGTGACAAATCGTTGGGATGATTATGGCTTGCCGGGGGAGGGGCGGTCTATTTGGTAGTGGGGAGTAGGGGGCTTTTAAAATAGTTTTTGCTGATGAGGTAGAGCTGGTTCAAAGTTACTCTTCCCTCAACTACTTAAAATTAAAGATATTGCTACGTAAATCCGCCCGGACACTATACTGGTCACGGAAACTCTTGCCAGATCACAATTTTCTGCATCACGCTTTTTTGGAAATGTACGAATGGTAGTGGGGTGGCCCTTACGTCTAATAAGTGCTTTCCAGGTTCCAGATTGGGTTTTTACAAATGTTGCCATGGTACGCTCCTCTCAATAGTTTGATGGAGTAATTGTACCAATTGTACCGAATTTGTCACCGCTTGTCTATATCAACAAAGCCTAATACTGCCAACTTATTGTTTTTATGGTGTCCCCGGCGCGATTTGAACGCACGGCCTACAGATTAGGAATCGGTCAATATCTGCAAATTCTGCAAATTTCTGAACCTTGCTGAAACATGCAATCCATCCATTATCATCTTGCAAATACTATAAAATATCTGTATCATCTGTCTCAGGTTGTTTCCCTAACATTCCCTCTTTGCCAATATCAAAGGGACACTAAAGGGGACACCAAGGGACACCAGTCGCTATAAGGACGCCAAAGGGATATTTATCATGGCTAGATTTACAGATAGGTTCATCAAGGGGTTAAAACCCAAGGATAAGCGATACGAAGTCAGAGGAGAAAAAGGATTTGCTGTGTGGGTTGCTCCAACAGGTACTAAAACCTGGATGTTTATCTATACCTTTAAGGGCAAGAAGCGGCGTGTAACCTTAGGTGCTTACCCTGGTATGGATTTAAAAAGTGCTGGTGAAGTTGCAAAGGATTTGCGGGAGTGTTTGGAGCGTGGACATGATCCTGTTGAGTGGAGAGATGAGCAAGTTAGAAAAGAAGAAGAAGCACGATTAAAAGAGTTACGCATTCCAACCGTTGCCGAGCTTGCAAACGGGTATGTTGAGAAGTGGGCAAAACCTCGCAAGCGTTCATGGTCTGAAGATGCCAGAATGTTAAATAAAGATGTTGTCCCTTTATGGGGGAATCGTAAGGCAAGGGACATAACCAGATATGATGTAATCAAGCTGCTGGATGGGCTCCAAGAGCGAGGGGCAACCATTACCGCCAACAGGACACTGGCAGTTATTCGGAAGATGTTTAACTGGGGTGCTGAGAATGGACTTGTGGATATGTCACTGTGTGCTGGAATACGAGCACCAGTGCAAGAAAACCGCCGTGACAAAGTATTAACCGTTGATGAAATCCGTTCTTTCTGGAAGGGGTTGGATAACGCTGGTATGACCGATGGCAGCCGACTTGCTTTAAAATTCCAGTTCTACACAGGGCAGCGTAAAGGCGAAGTGGTTGCAGCATCTTGGGCAGAGTTCGATTTAAAAGAAATGATATGGACTATTCCCCCTAAAAATTCAAAAAATAAAATGCCACACCGAGTACCGCTATCTGATGGTGCTATGGTTATCTTAGAGCAAATCAAAAGCCTTGCTGGAGATTCTCCCTATTTATTCCCTTCTCCAAGAGAGGGCAAGCACGTTGCTGCTACCAGTATCGACCACGTTATACGCCGAAACCTTGATGTATTTGGGGCTGGTCAATTTACCCCGCATGATCTAAGGCGCACAGCAGCCAGCCACATGACCGCTATGGGCATTTCCCGTCTGGTGGTGTCTAAGATCCTCAATCATGCGGAAGCTGGTGTTACAGCGGTTTATGATAGGCATAGTTATGACCTGGAAAAGCGGCAAGCATTAGATACATGGGGGCGAAAATTGGCGGAGATTATTTCCGGCAAGCATAGTGAAAATGTGGTGCATTTTATAGCTAATAAAACCGGATAAAAGGTGCGCAAATCATGGGAAATTTAAGACCATCATCCATTGAAGCAATGAGTAACGATGAGTATAAAAAAGAGCTTGCATTGATAAATATCAGAAAACAAATTGCAAATGAATATCTGTCACAGCATAAAATCCTGAGAGATAGTGAGAAGTATAATTACTGTCTCTATCATATCGAAATCCCAAAAATACATGCGGTCATCTTAGATTTTGTAGGCTTTAAAAATCAAAATACAGATGAAGGTGAAAGAGTTGCACAGTTGGACTATATATAATCCGAAGACGTTGGTCTTCTTTGTGCCGTACAAATTGATGCCATATGCGAAAAAGCAAAAAATGTACTGGATAAGTTGCGGGACAACATACCTTCACAGTTTTTAAATGCAATACAATACTCTAGATTAAGATCAAATATTGATGTGTTCACATTGGGGTTAAATCTCGCTCAGGCAAGAGAACAGCATGTTAAGGAACAACTAAGACAGCAAGGGAGTAAAGGCAACCCTTACACTGAGTACATAGAAGAGACTGCACGTAAAATAATGAACAATCCAGATAAAAGAGAAAGCTACATTAAAGATGATACAGGAAATGTTGACTTCACGCCTTTAGCCAGAAGAGTTTTAAAAAACTTACCTAAAATTAGTACAACACGGGAAAAACCAGGACAGAGATCTGTCAAAAATCACTTAAAACTAATCCACGCCACAAACCCTCTTTAAAATTTATTCTCCAGACATTTATGCTTGGAAATAACCGTTAATTCCAGATTTTGGAAATAACCGTTAATTCCAGATTT
>JADFYX010000114.1 GCA_015232795.1 Magnetococcales bacterium | reverse complement strand
CTGGTTGTACTACCCAACTTTAAGGGGGAGACAAACTCCCCCTTAAAGTTGGGTAGTACAACCAGAAGTAAACAATGGTAATTCCACATCCAAGATTACAAGATCAATCTCACGCTGCCGTAAGAGTTCCCACATTTCACTGTCAACAATAGACCAGTGAGCATAAAAACCATCTTTTTCGAATATTTGTATTAAATAATTTCGAAAAATAGGATCATGGTCAACAATCAGGACATGTTTTTGCTTTAATTGCATAAAAAATAACTAGTAATGGTAAGTTTAACAGTTGTTCATTTTTCCATATTGACAGTATATCCATATATGGTGAAAACCACCATATAAACATAATAAATTATTGTTTTTTACCCAAAAAATAGCCACAATATTATAAAATATATTAGGTCAATTTTTGCGTAACGAAATGATTTGTAAAGAAATACAACTAAGAAAGACTAGGGGGAGTTTGTCTCCCCCTTAAAGTTGGGTAGTACAACCAGAAGTAAACAATGGTTTAAAACTATTTTAAGCGGCCACAGCATACTCCTCCTCTTGGGAAGTGGAGAAATTAGATAGTTTTTCTTCATAATAGAGATTTAATTTTTCCCAAATCATGGTATCAGTGGTATCAATTCCCTCCTCTACCTGCCCATTGAGAACATCCAATCCTTCTAAAATATCTTTTGCCTCTTCTAAACCACGCTTTATACCACCAGAAATTAACTCTATAAAGCCGTCTAGAAGAGCTTTTTGTTCCAGTTCTGGGTGGTTATCTGCATATCTAGCAAAAAACCCTGTGGAGATAGAGACAATATAGTCAGAAGTTTTTTCGGGAGTGTGATCTTCTGGATCTAACTCTTCTACAGCCTTAGCGTTTGCATCACTCTCTTGTAGCATACGGTTTATTTCCCCAAGTGCTTTTTCCCTAAGAGCTTGGTTGGCATATGCTGATACTCCATCACTGGAAAAAGAAAAAAAATCTGAGTTTTGGCGGCTATTCTCTGTCTCCAAAGGGTTGCTAATCGCAGATGTTTTAACCTCACCAGAAACACTACGTTTAGCCAACTTTGCCCCATTAGCTGAGCTATCAGCTATTATACTGTAGGATTGCAGGGCGCTAACAGATTGAATCATCATGACAATTTAACTCCAATTATTTTCAAAGCAATTATTTTAAATTAGTCTCTTATCCTTCTGGCTTGCAATAAGCGTGCAAAAATACGTAAGCATGAAAAATATCTAATATTTCATATTGTTATAAGACCACAAGCTTTTGTGTACCCCTAAACAAAATGGTGAAACGGTAAAATAAGCCTCTTTTACTTTGTTAAATACGGCAAAATTTTCTAGTTAAGAAATGTCTAAATATTAACATATAAATTACTTTTATATGGCTATCATTTAGCTGGCAATAACAGATTTAATTAACCAATGTTTACTGCCTTCCATTGCTAATTGAGTAAATAGCAACGATAATATATCAAAAATTAGCTGTAATTGTTTATATAAGAGGGGAAGTACAAATGGTCGAATTAGAGCTGCTGTATTGTGCTATCTGCAATCCAGAACAGCAGCACCAGGAAGATAGAAGAAAAGCAGATCCTTCCTCTAATGTAATTCAATTACCAAACAACAGACGTTTGGATGGTTCAGGTCGCAGGCAGTGCTTTGACCGCCGGATGAGTATAAATGCACCTTTGAACAAAACAAGTTTAAGAAGATCAGTAGGCCGTCGTCCCTTTGATGGTAAGTCGTGGTTTGCTGGTACAGTAGATAACGCCATCAAAGAGCAGTGGATGATAGATGACTCTAAGAACTATGTTATCTGCCCGCGTTGTCAAAGAAAAACTGGTTAGTCAAATAGTTACGGCATCAAAAGATTGATTTTTGCATCTCCCACAGATTGCCCATTCACCATTATTTCTACCCGATGTTCCCCTTTGAAATAATGATAATCCAGCAACATATAGACTACCTTCTGGACTCCCTATCTCAATAATATATTGTCTTTCAGATTCTGAGAACATACAATATACCGGATTGTCTAGAATATTTTTAATTACAGAGATTTAAATTACTAAAAATGCAAAATAAAATCGATCAACTCACCATATGACAAAAAAAAGATCAAATAGCTTCGCAAATTGAGGTCATTTCTACCTCCACAGATTGGTATAGAGGAGGAAGAAAAATTGGTAATCTTAGAAGAGCATATAAGCTTATAGAAGAGATAGACGCAAAAGACGAGGCTCTATTTTTTGATCGTATAACGACTGCTCATCAAGCCTATATGGACCGTTTAGCAGTTCACAAACTAAAAGGACCATCCAACCAACAGGCGTTAAAAGATGCTGAAATTAGCCGCTTAAACCTATTGACCGATCTGTTAAATGCCACTATAAACCGCGCAAAAACTGTAATAGCAGAATCTCAACAACAACTTTCAACTTGTAATAGCCAGGAGAAAAAAGAGCCAGACTATGCCGCCTTGGTGAAATTATTAGAGGATATGGAAATTGAGAACAGCCATAAAAACAACAAAATACAATACAATAACGCATTGTTGGAGACTCTAAAATCAAGCAATGGTTTTGTTGGTTGCTCTGCCGAAATAAGAACAGTTGATAAAAATAAATCCAACTCTAACGATCCATGCTTGACTTAATTCTCCAGCATATCCAAGAGCTACCATATAATAGACTCTACCTTATTGTTTTGGTTCTTATTATTGTCAGGCTAATGAAAATAGCCTCTGGAAGTCGTTTTTCCATAAGCTTTATCAATCTTTTTGGTACATTTTGCCACGAATTATCCCATTATATTATTGGGTCACTACTATGGGCAAAACCTACTGGCTTTACCCTATGGCCTAAACGACAATCGGGAGGTGGATTTGTATTAGGTAGTGTATCTTTTAGCAATATCAGATTTTTTAACGCAATTCCTACAGCCCTTGCCCCTTTGTTATTAATATTTTTTGCCTACTATATTGAGCAAAATTTTTTCTCACTTGTCGATGAAACAGCACTCACATTTATTCTCTACATTTTTATAATAGTAGTGATTTTGGAAAATGCAATCCCATCTGCCACGGACTTTAAAGTTGCATTTGACAATATGGCAGGGGTAGTTTTTTATGTGGGTGGAGCATTGATCTATCTCAACTTTGATCAGGTTAAGGCTTGGCTTGCACCTTGGGTTAATTTTTCTTAATTACAGATGTTTGTTGGTCTGTTTTCCTCTTTCATTTGCTTGATTAGCTGTATATCCATGCTGCAATTTTTACCTTTACAGGGTATAAAATTATCTGTTGCACGAGCAAATGCTTCATAAATACGCGGTAGGGACAAGTCATAATAACTTATCAGTGCTTTTCGCATAAAAATAATGGACTGATGGGTTGTCTCAACTGCTAAAGAGCTAGGGGTTGCACCTTCTAGGATTTTACTTGCCAGTCTTGCTGCAACCTCACCCTGCTCAAAAGGTGATACTGCCACAGAGAGCATCCCCCCATCGGCTACATAAAAGCCCCATGCCCCTAAACCGGGCAAAGAGCTATGGGCCTCTGTCCAGGTGATTAAATCATGAGGAGAAACACGAGCTGACTTGGTATTTGCATCACATTTTATTGTGTGATAGTTGGATATAAGTAACAAATCAGCATTTTTATTGGCATCTTCTACCATTTTTTTCCACTGGTCAAAAGTTTTGATTTGTTGTGGATGTATAGTGATACCAAAAGGGGCCGCATCATTTTCAAGCTTTTTCAATCCATCTAGGTTATATATCCCGGAAGTAGAATCATCTATAGGGGCAACAACCACCATTTTAGATTTTTTTTGTACTCTAGCAATCAAATTAATGGTCTCAAGCAGAGCTGGAAGGTCCATTCTTTCAAGTATTCCGGTTACACTGTTCTGCCCCTTATAGCCATAATCTTCAGGCTCAGCACCAATTCCAACAAAAACTATCTTCAAATCTGGGTGGTCTTTATGACATTGACCAAAAATAGCTCTTACCGCAGGATTTTTTGCCGAACGCAACTCATCTATATCAACCTTTTTTGGGTCCATATAACAGACAGCAACCAAACTCTGCGCGTTATCATCAACAGCAATAAGAACATCCGGCTTCCAATTATTAATCCGCTTTCGCGCCCTGCTCCCGGCTATATATTTAAATTCAGGATCAAAGTGGGTCTTGGTATCCATAAAATGATATTGCACATCATAAGGTTTGCCTAAAAATCCTTTTATAATAGATTCGTTTACATCTCGGGTCCAGGCATATTCAAGGTCATAACTCTGTAAAACCAATACACGGGGACGGTGTATGGCCCTCCAAACCAGATAGGCTACAATACAGACAAAAAACAGCAGCATCATCCCTTTATTGATCCATGGTTTCATTTTAAAATATCCATTGCTTTCCAAAAGGGAATTGATGCGTAAATTGCTGCTAGACGAATTACGAAACTCCAGAGGTTAAACTTAAGAAAAGACGGCTCACTATAGATTTTTCGTTCTTCGTTTAACCCCTGGAACATAACATAATAGGAACACTGATATGGTACTATGAAGGATTCAGCCAGAGTCAATATCATAAACCCCATTACCCACATATTAAGTCCAGCACTCTGAGCTAAAGGAAGAAAAATAGAGGAAGATATAACCACCGCAGCATTGATAGACATAGCAAAACGAATCAAGGTGATTATCCCTGCCAAGACCAATACAAACAGATATAAATTGCTCTGCATTAGCCCCATAAGGCCTCCAAGTTGGGCTGCGATCAAATCGTCGATACCCAAATAGGATATTGCTCTGGCTAGCCCTATTAAGGTTCCCAGTAAAAAAAGAAATGGCCAGTCTATTTTATCTTTGAACTCCTTTTTATTCATGGTTCCCAATGCCAAAAAAAGAAACATCAAGGCCAATCCTATCCAGGCTGGTTTTATTTTGTGAACAGATGTGGTGACAATACCGAGAATAAACAGCCCTACCCCCAAGGTCGCTCCCCACTCTGAGCGACTCATCTTACCGAGAATGGTTAGCTGTTGGATTATGTGTTTCTGGCTTATATGAGCTTTTTCTTTGGGTGGATAGGCTATAGATGAGATTAAAAGCAGAAGTATTAAACTGACAATACCAGCTACTGAGGCAGCAAAAAACCAATCAAGCCATTGAAAGCTCTCCTGTACCTGAGGAGGAAGCATACCAAAAATGAGAAAGTTAATGGATTTTGAAGTCATGAATACTGAGGAAAAAATCGATAGTCCAAAAAATGCTGAGACAGCCAATCTGGTTGCGTCCGGCCCCTGACGTTTAAAACCAAGAGATGACGTTAAATCGTTGAGCAGAGGGGTGACCAGCCCAACCCTACCATTTGATGAAGGAAGAATAGGGGTTAACACCAGCCCTGCCAGTGTGAGAATAAGATTATAAAAAAATGTAGATGGTGGAGTATATTTTAGCAGCAGAAGAGTAACACGAAAAACCACCCCGGATGCGACCACAACTGCAGCTAAAACAAATATACTCAACGCCATAAAAAAGCTTGATGACTGGAACCCGCCCAATATCACTGAACCAGGGGTCAACCCCAAAACCAGAGTAACCAGAACAGACAACAGCCCTGCTACATAGTCTGGAACCAACTTAAAAACCCACATCAATATGGTAACAGCAAAAACCCCAATAAATATCCGTATATTTTCCCCTAATGTAGAGAATAGAGGTAGATTATAGAGCAGCAGTGGGGACAAAAAAACCAGCACCCAACCGATAAAAGTATTGATCTCCTTTTTCTGCTTTTTTGCACTATTTGTCGTTATTGTGTCAGGACTCTTTTTGCTGTGCACAATGCTTTTGTCCTTCAAACCAAAACGGAGCAAGGAAAATGAAAAGTCTCTTTTTGCTGAAGCTTGATTTTCCAGAATAGTGCTGGTTTCACAACCTATAAAAGAGAGCACTTTCACCTCTTTGGAGGCAGCAGTCATGGTGTAAAAATATTCAGGATGATCAAGTACAGCTTCCTCACCTAAATAACCCTCGTTTACAGTTCCCATGGAACGACGACCTGAGTTGACCTGCACCACCCCTTCTAATAGCATGTATAGGGTATCTGCAGACGTTCCTTCGGCAATAATCTGCTCCCCTTCCTTAAAATTTAGTTCTTTCATAAAAGGAACCAGACGGGCCAGATCTGGAAGGCTTAAATCCTGAAAAGTTTCCGCCTTTCCAAATGTAGCAAGTAAGCTTTTGGAGCTAATGATGTCATTATTTGTCTTCAAATTTTTAAGTCCTAATTATAATTTACATTATCTAACTATCACAAAATGTTTGATGAATATCCATTATTTAGGATCAATAAAAGCTTCTCATAGTTACCACCAGCACCAGAAGCAAAATAACAGGCCAATATAAAAGCTTGGGGGCTAAATTATCACGCCATTGCAAAAACTTTACATTATGATTAACACTAAAAAGATAGGCATTTATTGATACCAATAATAAAGCGCAATACATGATCAAAAAGAAATTTTCTATGTACACCATCCCAGAGGATTCCAACTGGGAACGCAACTGCGAGTGACCAATAAGAACGCCAAAAAACAGACCAGCATTTGACCCCAAAATTCCAGAGGTATCAAAACCAAGAACCGATTTTTCCTCCTTGTTGGTGATGGTAAGCAAAAGAGCAAATAGAATCACCGCCACAACAATTACAGGCATTAAGGTATTGATAAATGGTCCTAAAAATTGTCTTTTAAGTAGTATATTGAAATGTAGTTCAGGAAAATTCTCTTGCCCAGAATAGCTTGGCAGCCCAAAGTTTGTGGTGTAACTGTGATTGCGATAACCGAAATAGGAACCTTCAATCTTCCAGCCTGGCAAGACAAAATCCTCTTCCAGCCCTGGCTTTGTTATTGGTGTTAAAACAGGATAGGCTTGAAGATCTGGAGTTAAAACAACAGTTGAACCTATCTGGGAATGCCAGATACGCAGCCAAACATTCTCCACATCAAAGGGATACTGTTCATAACTAAATGGCTCTCGTAAAGTGACATCAAAATACCATCCTACGGTAATTCCGCCATCAACTCGTTCATGTCGATAAGCCTCACTCAGAGAGCTACTTTCTGCTTCAGGAAAAATCACTCCACCATTAACTTCGATACAATTTCCAGATTTTCCCAGCACCTTAAAATTAAGGGTATCTTGTTCTTCTGTAGTGTCATAGGTACAGTTTGGGTCTGTGGGAGGAAGCTTCTGCCAGAGATATCCGGTAACTTGAATATCACTTGATCCTATGAATTTA
>JADFYX010000113.1 GCA_015232795.1 Magnetococcales bacterium | reverse complement strand
TCAGGCAAAATGTATAACCGTTTCAAATGATCTGCAAAGTGAAAAGTTTGCAAAAATTAAGAGAGAGATTTATGAAGGTAATAATATTAGCAGCAGGTTTTGGTTCCCGACTTGGTATGGACAAAAGCAAAGGTTTGGTAGAAATTGATGGTGATGAGACTTTTCTTGACAAGCATTTTCGTACATTAGCCAGGCTTGGTATTACAGACGATGTAGTTTTGGTAGCAGGTAAAGATTATGATGATGTCCATGCACGTTATCACAAACAGTGTGTAGAGGTTATTCGAAATAATCATGTAGAGTTAAATAATGGTTATTCTCTACTTTTAGCAGCCAAACACATGGGTGAAGGATTTATACTTATTAACTGTGATGTTATTTGTGACACGGCTATTATAGAAGAGTTG
Organism: Magnetococcales bacterium; assembly: GCA_015232795.1. GTDB lineage: Bacteria > Pseudomonadota > Magnetococcia > Magnetococcales > JADFYX01. The sequence continues at coordinate 6,930 of JADFYX010000113.1, read as the reverse complement.
ATTAACAGCAAGGATCCAAATAGCTTGGTGGTAGATGGTGATAAGGGGCAAGATCCTGAAGAGATGAAAACCTGCGCTATCCATGGTTTACCATATCGCTTAAAAAAGAGCATAATACCTGAAGATACTCGTAACATGGTTGGTGAGTTTGCTGGTATGTGTAAAATAGCTGATGTAGAATCCATAAACAGCCTTATTTCCATTCTAAGTGAAATGTCTGAGACCCAGATACCATTTTATTGGGAAGACGCCTTGGAAGATCATATGAGCAAATTTCGTTATGGAATAACCTTCACAAAAGGACGTAAATGGTTGGAGGTTGATTTTATGGAAGATTATCATCAAGCCAAAGAGATGTTTGGCTATAGTTAGAGGTACGAAAAGGTGTCCACATTAGAATCATTTATCGGCAACACTCCACTGGTTGAGCTAGCCCGCTTGGGTCCGACCACTCAAAATATAAAAATATTTGTAAAACTAGAGGGTAACAATCCTGGTGGCTCGGTCAAAGATCGAGCTGCGCTGTTTATGTTTTTAGGGGCAGAAAAAAGAGGCACACTAAAACCCGGAGTAAGGATTATTGAGCCTACCAGTGGCAATACCGGCATAGCCTTAGCTATGATTGCTGCAAGACGTGGCTATAAGATCACCCTTGTGATGCCAGAGAGCATGACTGTGGAGAGAAGGGCGGTAATGGCTGCCTATGGGGCAGATATTGAGCTAACCTCAGATGAGGGAGGTATGGAAGGCACTATAGATCGAGCTTGGGAGATGGTTAATGCTGGTGAGGGTATTATGTTTGACCAATTTTCCAACTCAGATAACTGGGAAGCCCATGTCCAAGGAACAGGCCCGGAAATATTGCGCCAGACTGATGGACAAATAACCCATTTTGTCAGCTCTATGGGAACAACAGGCACAATAATGGGTGTTTCCAGAGTTCTTAAAAAACATAACAGCGATATTCAAATTATAGGTGTACACCCGGATGAGGATTCAAAAATACCTGGAATTCGCCGTTGGCCCAAAGAGTATCTACCAAAAATATTTGAGCCCCAACGGGTAGATAGGATTATGGATGTATCAGCCAAACAGGCAAAAGAGTTTACCCACCGTTTGGCAAAAGAGGAGGGGATTTTTGCTGGACATTCTGCCGGAGGCTCTGTAGCAGCAGCAGTTGCTCTGGCTAATGAGCTGGACCCAAACAAAAAAGCTGTAATAGTCACCATTCTTCCTGATCGTGGGGACCGTTATCTCTCCACCGACCTGTTTCACGGCTAAATATCAGAGCTAACCTAGGAATAAACAACCAGAATGATTTTTTCAGATAGCCATGCCCACCTAAATTTTTCTGACTTTGAAGAAGATTTAGATAGTGTAATTGAACGCTGTAGTGCTGTAAATGTAGGTTACGTTAATACTATTTCTACAAAATTAACGGAAGTTAAAAACCTTCTGGAAATTTGTGATAGATATCCTAACATCTATACCAGTGCTGGTATTCATCCTCATAACGCCCAAAAGGAAGAAGATTCGTCTGTAGAGGCAATTGTTGCAGCAGCCAGAGGTGATAAGGTTGTGGCAATTGGTGAGACAGGGTTGGATTTTCATTATAATTTAAGCAGCAAAGAGTGCCAAGAAGAGGTTTTTCGTAACCATGTTCGGGGGGCAATAGCGGTTAACCTGCCATTGATAGTCCATACCCGTGAAGCAGAAGAGTTAACAATCCGTATTTTAGAGGAGGAGGGGGCAGCAAATTGTGGTGGAGTGATACACTGCTTTACAGGTACCCAAAACCTGGCAGATTGGGCATTGGAGTTTGGGTTTTATCTGAGCTTTTCCGGTATTTTAACATTTAAAGGTGCTAAAGACCTTCATGAGGTAGCAAAAAACAGCCCATTAAACCGGATTTTAATAGAGACCGACTCTCCCTATCTAGCCCCGGTTCCCCATAGAGGTAAGCGTAACGAACCATCATATGTGGTCAAAATTGCAGAAAAAATATCTGAATTAAAAGGAATTTCTTTAGAAGAGGTAGCCCACGCCACCACAGAAAACTACAAAACTCTTTTTCGTATTGAGCAAACGGCCCAAGAGACAAAAAAAGAGATATTGGCCTATCCTATAGGTAAGGGGCTATATATAAATTTAACCAAGGGTTGCACCCTCCATTGCGAGTTTTGCCCAAAGTGGAGCCAGCCAGTAGTTCATGATTATGATCTGACACTTAAGCATAACCCATCCGCCCAAGAGATTATTCAGGCAATGGGTGATTTTTCCAGCTATGAAGAGATTGTTTTTTGCGGTTATGGTGAGCCAACCCTGCGCCTTGAAGTGTTGTTGCAAGTGGCTGGTGAAGTAAAAAAAAGAGGTAGACAAAAAGTAAGAATTAATACCGATGGTCTTGCCAACTGTGTATACCGTAAAGATATAACCCCCCGATTTAAAGGGTTGATTGATGCCATATCAATATCCCTAAACGCCCAAGACGAAGTTACCTACAACCGCCACTGCCAACCAGCCATGAAAAACTCATACCCTGCAATGCTGGAGTTTATCTCTATGGTAAAAGCCCATGTACCCGATGTTACCGCAACGGCAGTTGATGGACTTGAAGGTGTAGATATAGAAGCCTGTCGCCAGATTGCTGAGGAAAAACTGGGGGTAAAATTCCGTAGACGGGTGTTAAACCTAGTTGGTTGATATGAACGTTAAATTGTTTCACATATAAATTGCACAAAACAGGCTTTTATTATCATGGGTCAAGGGAGATTATCTCCCTTGTGGGTTTGGGCAAAGTCCAAGGTTTTGCTTTTGTTTTTGCATTCAAAAGCGTGGGGGTTTGGGGGCCTGCAAGGCCTCCCAAGGTTTTGCCTTTATCTTTATAAATCCCTAACCCAGCAGTTTATCCATAACCGCTCGCCACTCTTCGGCAGGGAGGTTTTCTTTCAGGTTGTTGCACTCTCTACAGGTGGGAACACAGTTGCTTTTTGTGGTTTTTCCACCTCTTACTATGGGGGTCATGTGGTCCATGGTTAGGGCTTTTGGTGGTTTGCGTTCACCGCAATAGTAGCATTTTCCTTCACCTATACGGTTTTTCCACCAAGTGGTTTTTTTAAGCTGTTTGGCTTTGCGCCGTTCTTGATCCATGTCGTCAGGATCTGCACAAATTAACATGTGGTCCATTATATTGTTATGTTCCTGATTTTAAAACTTTATTATAAATTGGATATACGGCTTCAAACCTGCTGTTTATAGCAGATATAATATTTTCACCTTCATTGAGACCGCAAAGTCTTTGAAGTTGTCTTTGTACCCTTAAATCTGGTCCTATGCGGTTTTCCGAACTATCATGTAAAAGACGCAGGCGGTTTTCTACCAAGCGGTAGAAATAATATGCCTCTTCCAAAACAGTGCAGTCATATCCATCTAACAATCCTGTTGTTCTAAAAGAGTGTATGGCTTTAGAGGCATTTCTCTGTAATATTTTTGGCTCATTTGCAGCATGGGCCAGTATTAAAAACTGTACTAAAAACTCTACATCAACGATACCACCACGACTCTGCTTGATATCTATAAAATCTTTTGCTGGCTGCTTCTCTTTGTACATTCTCTCCCGCATTTCATCTACTTCGGCTCTGAGTTTTTTTATATCTCTTGGTTGGCAGATAATTTTTTTAATGGTTTCATTTAGTTGTTGGGTAAATTCCTGGCTTCCAGCTACCGCTCTTGCTCTTGTTAGGGCTTGATGTTCCCATATCCAGGCATCATTTTTTTGATAGTTTATAAAAGAGTCCAAGGAGGTAACCAGTGGACCTGATTGACCTGAAGGACGCAAGCGCATATCCAACTCATACAACTTACCAGATTGGGTCATAACTGTAATGCCAGTGATGATTTTTTGTCCAAGCCGTGCAAAAAATTGCGTGTTCGAGATACTCTTGCTGCCATCTGTCATCTGATTATCGCCAGAACCACCATGGATAAAAATCAGATCCAGATCCGATGAATAATTCAATTCACCACCACCTAGTTTACCCATGGCAATTATGGCAAATGGCGCAATATGTTGACCATTTTCATCACTCCAACAGGGGTTGCCATGGCGTTGGGTCAACTCTTGCCAGGCATCATTAAAAACTTGAGCCAAGACTACATCGGCAAGGTTGGAGAGACCACTCATAACCTCTTGTAGTTCAACCGTTCCTGATAGATCTCCAATTCCCAAGCGTAAACTTTCTGTGTTTTTAAACTCTCGGAGGTTATTAAAACGAGATTCCTGATCGTCACTTTTTAACATTAGCTCTGCAAGAGAGTTTGCCAACTCACCTTTGTTAACAGTTTTGGTAAAAAAACCGGCAAATGAGAGACGGTCCATCAGTTCAGGGTGTTGAATTAAAAAACGGGAGAGTAGGGGTGATGTACCAAACAGCTTGACTAGCAGCTTGAGAATTGCAGGGTTTTCTACCAACATGGCTAAATAGCTGACTCTATGGCCCAAACGCGAGAGAAAAGATTCTGAGTGTTGCAAGGCCAAGTCTTGATCTGGAGCACGTAAAATCTCACCTAACAGAGGCACTGTTATTTTTTCGTACCATTGGCGATCATTCTCAGTAAGAGCTGTACCTCTAGGTCCCTCATGCAATATGGCTATTAATTTTTTGGTATGTTCAAGATTTTGAAACCCCGCTTTTTGCAAACAATCAAGGGCAGATTCACTCTCTAAATTACAATTTAACAAGGTGTCTAAATTCTGGTCTGGTTCAAATTTTGTGTTCTGTTCCCCTTCGAAAAATAGGTTTGAATAATGTTTTTGCACCCCATCAGTAAAATAGGTCAATCTCTCTTTTAGCTCTTGTGCTGTGGAAAAACCAGCCCGTTTTGCCACACGCTCTAATTTATCATGCTCTTCTGGAAGTGAGTGGGTCTGTTTTTCCCACTCTATTTGTAGACGATGTTCAATCATTCGTAAAAATTTATAGGCTTCGGTTAAAAAAGTGGCATTTTCTTGATCTAGCAGACCGTGTTCCACCAATCTTTGTAAAATAACCAAGGTCTCTTTATGGCGAAGTTCTACAATTTTTCCACCATGAATAAGTTGTTGACACTGCACAAAAAATTCAATTTCTCTAATGCCACCATAGCCCAGTTTTACATTGCGTTGATAATCGTGTGCTGCGGTGAGTTTACGATCAATTTTGCGCTTCATCTCTCTTATGGCATCAAGAGCGTCAAAATCGAGAAAACGACGAAAGACAAAGGGGCGCACACTTTTTAAAAATTCTAAACCTAGTTCAATATCTCCAGCCACAGGGCGAGCTTTAATCATGGCTGATCTTTCCCAAGTTTGGCCCCATGATTCATAATATACCTCAGCAGAACGGGTGGATATAGCTAAGTCACCACTCTCTCCCTCGGGTCGCAAACGCAAGTCAACCCGAAAAGCACGCCCTTCGGCGGTAGATTTACCTAGAAATTGAATCAACTCTCGACCCAGAAGAGAATAATATTTTTTTATGGCTATGGATCGTGCACCATCTGTCATTCCAGAGTCATCATCGTAAAGATAGATAAGGTCAACATCTGATGAAAAATTAAGCTCTCTACCACCAAGTTTACCCATACCAAGAATAGTAAACTTTGCAGCTCTAGCAGGTTGCTCTGGTAATGTAATAATAGGGCGACCGTACTGTTTGCTTAACCAACGATCCAACCATTGATAGGCTGCTTCCAGACAACAATCAGCTAAATCTGATAGAGCATGTACTGTCTCTTCAAGTGTGGCCTCCTTGGTTAAATCGCGCATTCCTATACCCAAATAGGCGCGCTGTTTAGTCAACCTTACAACACAATCTGCCTCTTTACGGCTAAAAGCAGTGGTAAGAATTTTATCCACCAACTGCTCTTTACTAGGAATAAGGGGAGTGTCATGTGTTGGATCTTCGAGAAATTCTGGCCATTTTTGTGCAAGTTGAGAGAGAAACGGACTATTGCCAAAAACATACACCAGACGTTTACGCTGAATGGAATTTGCCAACATTTTGGTCATTAAAGAAAGATGTTGCGGTTTGTCAGCCTGTGAATTGCAAAATTGTGCTATTTGTATGGCAACTTCGTTGGGGTGAGCTGTTAATTGGGCCAACTCATAAACTGCTTTAGTGCAACTATCATCCAGCTCTAAAATTTTGGCGATTTCTCCTAGTTGATCCATTCTTTATTACCCTATGAATTTTTGAATATTTTCCTGTACAATGATTATCTTGTTAACTTTATGGATATTGTAGCTAGTTTAACCTATGACACAGCCAGAAGATACTGCTACAAAAGAAGACTGCACACCAAAACCAGCCAACTGTCCCCCCAGATCTGCTCTGGAGTGTTGGTTACGCAGGCTCTTTTTTGTTTTTATTCTACTACCACTGTTAATTTTTGGTGTTATATCAGCTTGGGTAACTATTGCACCACCAAATTTCGACCGTTTTATTCCTCAGCTTAGCAGCTATTTATCAAATAAAAGTGGGTTTGTAGTTGATTTACAAAGACTTTCAATACGGGGTGGTCTTTTTTTGGCTATTGAGGGTTCTGGTATAACCTTCTCCCTTGATAAAACTGCCAAGCCGTTTCTCAAGGCCGAAACTCTTCTTATCAGGTTTTCAGGTGTAAAGTGGTTTACTGGTCAAAACTCAATAAAGCTTACCATTGAAAAGGCAGATATTAAACTCCATCGCCGCGATAATGGCAACATCTCCATTGGTAATAAAAATTTCTATTCCAATAATAAAAATGATTCCTCACAAACATCTCAAACAACTCCCCTACCTCTCTCTTCTATTATACTTAGTGACAGCAGAGTACTTTGGCTTGATGAACAGGTTGAGGATAAAAAACAACCAGCTAAAATAAATTTCTCTTCTGTTAACGCTTCAATAC
>JADFYX010000112.1 GCA_015232795.1 Magnetococcales bacterium | reverse complement strand
CGATTGGGTGTGGTACTGGGAGAGCTACCTGATGGGGCGATAATCAGTGGCATATGGGAAAGATTAGCAGGTGGTAAAAGTGTGGAGTCCCATAGCGACCATCGTATTGCCATGAGCTTGAGCGTAGCAGGATTGGTAAGCCGTGAGCCGGTAAAAGTGTTGGGTTGTGGCAATATAAACACCTCTTTTCCCGGTTATGCTGAATTAATGGCAAGCCTGGGGGCAGATATTGAGTGGGGCGGTTGAATGAATAACCCCCTGCCAGAACATATCGCCAAAGGTTCGCGTTTGGTGGTGGCGGTAGATGGTCCAGCCGGAGCCGGAAAAGGGGCTATTTGTCGCGCTGTTGCAGAAAAGTTCGGCTTTAGTTATCTAGATACCGGATCTATCTATCGGGGTGTGGCACTCTTAGCGTTGCAAAAGGGTGTTACGGATGATGAGGAGCTAGGCAAGCTGGCGGGTGAGATGCCCTTTGAGTTTCGTAGGGTTGCCAATGAAGGTTTTCGGGCTTTTTTAGCTGGGAAAGATGTAAGTAATAGCTTGCGCGAAGAGCGGGTTGGTCGCAAAGCATCCCAAGTAGCTGCCGTACCCCAAGTGCGCGCTGCCCTTCTCACATTTCAGAGGCGGTATGGTGGTGAGAAAAATATTATTCTTGATGGTCGAGATACCGGAACAGTGGTCTGGTCAGATGCCGATCTTAAGGTATTTTTGACTGCTAGTTTAGAAGAAAGGGCAAAACGTAGGGCTTTGGAGTTGCAAGGAAAGGGAGAAACTGTTAGTTTTCACAAGATACGCGATATGATGGCGGAACGTGACGCACGAGATGAGAGTAGAACCCATGCGCCTTTGGCCTCTGCAACAGATGCTCACTATGTTGATACAACGTTGTTAACATTGGATGAAAGCATAGATAGCGTAGTTAAATTAGTTGATAAGTTGGTGGGGAATAAGCCCCGATAACATTTGGTAACTTTCTTTAATTTTTATTAAAAAAAATAGGTTATCATACAAACGAAGGTGTACACATAGTGGCTGTTGAATTCCAGGCGGACGATGCCGAAATTGCTGATGAGGATTTTAGTGCTTTATTAGAGGAGTCCTTTAGCAAAGGGGTGGGTAAAGAGGGACAGGTGGTCTCAGGTAAGATCATTCAACGTGAGGGTGAAGAGTTTATTATTGATGTTGGGTTAAAATCCGAGGGTCGTTTGACCGTGCGGGAATTTCTCGATATTGATGGTAACTTATCTCTGAAAGTTGGTGACTCTATCGATGTCTTTGTTGAACGATGCGAAGATGACCAAGGGCTTGCAGTACTCTCTCGTGAGAAGGCAAAACGGGAAGAGGCTTGGGTTAACTTGGAGAAAGCCTTTGAGGACAAGCTTATTGTCCATGGTAGGATTCTTGGTAAGGTTAAGGGTGGCTATACAGTTGATCTTAATACCTTGTCAGCTTTCTTGCCCGGTTCACAGGTAGATGTTCGTCCGGTTCACGATATTATTCGTTTACAAGAAGAGGACCAACCTTTTGATATTCTCAAAATGGATCGTCGGCGTGGCAACATTGTTGTCTCTCGTCGTGCTGTTATTGAGAAACAGCGTGAGAATGCCCGTTCCGCACTTCTTGAGACTCTCCATGAGGGTATGATCCTTGATGGTATTGTCAAGAATATCACCGATTATGGTGCTTTTGTCGATTTAGGCGGTCTGGATGGTCTGTTACACATTACAGATATGTCTTGGAAACGTGTTAAACATCCAAGCAGTGTTGTTACAGTTGGCGATACTGTTTCGGTTCAGGTTATTAAATTTAACGCTGAAACCCAGCGTATCTCTCTAGGCATGAAGCAACTTCAGACAGATCCATGGGAAGGTATCAGTGTTAAATATCCTTCCGGTGCCAAGTTCCGTGGTCATGTTACCAACATTACCGATTATGGTGCTTTTGTTGAGATGGAATCTGGTGTTGAAGGTCTGGCCCATGTTTCGGAATTAGCTTGGACAAAGAAAAATGTTCATCCATCAAAACTTCTCGAAGTAGGCCAAGAGGTTGAAGTGGTGGTTCTTGATGTTGATGGCGATCGTCGCCGTATCTCCTTGGGTCTCAAACAGTGTATGGAGAACCCATGGCAGGCATTTGCCGATAACAACCCAATTGGTACACCTGTAACTGGCGAGATTAAAAATATCACTGAATTTGGTCTATTTATCGGTCTAGAGGGTGATATTGACGGTCTGGTACATCTCTCTGATGTTAGTTGGGACTCCGTAACAGGCGAAGAGGCTTTAAAAGAGTTTCAACGTGGTTCAGAGGTAGAGGCTGTTGTTCTTTCTCTCGATCCTGAAAAAGAGCGTATCTCTTTGGGCCTTAAGCAAGCCAACCCAGATGAGTGGAGTGTTTGGGTAGATGCTAACCCTAAAGGTACTAAAGTTACCGGAACAGTTAAAGAAGCTGCTGGTTCAGGTTATGTAATTACCCTATCCGAGCAAGTTGAAGCTCTGTTGCGCAAGCAGGAGTTTGCACGGGAAGACCCAGAAGGAACCAGCTTGACTCCTGGCTCTGAGGTTGAGGTTGTTGTCTCTGCTGTTGATCGTCAAAAGCGCAAAGTTGCCGTATCCGTCAAGGCTTTGAATGCAGCAGAAGAGCGTCAAACCATTAAAGAGTACAGTGCCGATAAAGAGGATGTTGGTGGTATTAGTAGCTTGAGTGAAGCTTTGAGTAAGGCTTTTGAGAAAAAAGCTGAGGGTTGATTTTTAAATTTTTTTATTATTTGGACCGGGTTATTATCTTGCCCGGTCCAATAAATTTTGTTAAATCTATATATTACTGATAAGTATTCTTTGCTTAAATTGAGGTTGCCGACATGACAAAATCAGCGTTGATAAATGCCCTTTCCCGTCAAAAAAATCTTTCCAGAAAAGATGCGGAAACAGTTGTAAATACAGTATTTGAAGAGATTAGCATGTCTTTGGAGCAGGGCAGGCGTGTAGAACTTCGTGGCTTTGGCAGTTTTGGCCTTAAGGAGCGTCGTTCTCGCGAGGGACGTAATCCAAAAACTGGTGATCAAGTAATGGTTGAAGCCAAACGGGTTATGTTTTTTAAAGCAGGTAAAGAGTTGCGGGAACGAGTTGACGGCTAATACAGCACGATTTTAGCCTTTGATTACAAATTTTCAAACCTGTCTTGGTGTTGTCTGCCCCTTGGCAGGTTTGAAGATTGTACCTGCCAGTTGGGTTGTTAAAAAACACCTTAAAAAGTTTGTCAAATAAGATCGTCCAATATAGGCGATTTTTTTTTCTGACAAATACCGTTTACAGGTTAATTAATTCCCATATCCCAAGCTGCTTTTTCATCCCGCATCTTTAGATACTCTGAAATCCTGTGTTATCCGGGTATATTAACTGATAAGAGCAACATTATGTCTGGATTATTCAATATAATTTTAATTTTCATCCTGACATCACTAGCAGTTTTGTTTGCCCTCTCAAACCAACATCAGGTTGATGTTGGTTTTCCTGGTGGTTTTGTAGTTACTGGTGTCCCGCTATTTGTGCTTACCTTTGTGCCTATGTTTATAGGTTTTTTTATTGGAATTATATCGGCTTGGTTTAAAAAGCTTAAATATAAAAAGCGTATAGAGGTTATGCAGAGTAAAAACAATGAATTAGCAGAGGAATTGACAAATTTACGCAACCTTCCCTTAGATAATGATACACAGTTATAACCCGGATATGCCATGGCAAATGACCTTCCTTACCTGATTGGTTGGGCCGCTTTAGCTGTTACAGTCAGTGCGGTAATATTCCGTTCTGCATACCGCTTGGGACGTGATGCCGAGGCGCGTTATCATGAAAAACTTGAAGAGCATCGTGAGTCAGCATTCTACTATCGGGGTTTAAACTATCTGCTTTCAGATGAGCAGGATAAGGCCATTGAAGAGTTTGTAAAAGTAGTAAGAATAAATTCAGAAACAGTTGAAATTCATCTTTCGTTAGGTAATCTTTTTCGTTCCCGTGGCGAGGTGGGACGGGCCATTCGTATCCACCAAAATATTATAGCCAGACCCAATCTTACCGCAGCTCTTAGAACCTCCGCACTTTATGAACTGGCAGAAGATTTTCGTCAGGGTGGTTTTGTTGACAGGGCGGTTGAGGCGTGTCGCCAGGTGTTGAGTGTAGATCCCGACCATGCAAAAACGTTATCCAGTCTTTTAATGTTACATGAAAGCGAAGGTCGTTGGGATATAGCTCTCCAGGTATTGCAAAGGTACAAAAAAGTAACCGGAACCCAAGACCCACGGCGAGAGGCCCATCTTCTGCTGCGTATTGGTCAGGAACAGATGGAGGGAGGAACTCCCCAAGATGAGGAGTCAGCTATTGATCGTTTTCGCAGTGCGGTGCGAATATTTCCTGGATGTGTAGAGGGTTATCGTCTATTGGGAGAGGCCCAGCTACATCAAGGGCGCATAGGAGTGGCTATTAATAGTTTTGCAACTTTACAAAAAACTCGCCCCACCCACTTTTTTTTGGTAGTAGATTCTCTTCTGAGGGCGTATACCGATCAGGATGATTCTATAGGTTTTGAGACGTTTATGGTCAAAGCGGTAAACGAACCTTCGGCATCAGCCCGTTTAATCACCCTCTGGAGTAGATATCTTGAGGTCAGAGAGCGTTATGATGAGGCTATAGAGGTTTTACAGGTTGGTGCTGTGAAGCATCCAGGTTCTATTGGGGTTGCTAAGCAGTTGATATTAATGTTAAGCCGAATGAACCGTTGGCAGGAAGCGGTTGGAGTTGCCCAGCAAAGTTTAGATCATCAACTCTCCCGACAACCTGTTTTTCAATGTACCCAGTGCGGTTTTAAGGCTCAGGATATATACTGGCAGTGTCCACAGTGTCATCAATGGGACATCATGGAGCCTTTATAGTATAGAGAAGAGGTTTTTAGTGGCAGAAATTAAGCCAGCAACACCAGAGCGGAAAAAACGGGTTTTAAAACACTTTGTTCGCTACCATTTAATTCGCTTGCATCGGTTGGCAGAAGACCCTAAAGCAATAGCGTTGGGTTCTGCATGGGGTATTTTTGTCTCCTTTACACCGTTTTTGGGTTTTCACCTTATTCTGTGTACCTTAATGTGCATAATCTTTGGTGGTTCCAAGTTGGCATCATGGATTAGCAGTTTAATAGGAAATCCAGCAACCTTTCCCTTTTTCTTCTGGGCAGACTATACATTAGGTGGTTGGATTATGAAGACCCTTGGCATAGCTCGTAATACCACCACTGAGCTATCCATTGAAGGTTTAAGTTTTGAGGCTCTGGCAAATGATATGAGCAACATTATAGTGCCAATTTTATTTGGGGCTGTGATTATGGCACCTCTTGCAGCAGCAACAGGTTATTGGACTACCTACAAATTTGTTGAGCTAACCCGGCACCGCCGTATGAAAAGGATGAAGTTAGCTCGTGAGAAATATGGTAATGCATAGATTTGTGAAGGAAGAATATATATGAAAATTACAATTGCTGGGGATCACGGGGCTTTTGAATTAAAAAAAGAAATTATAAAGCATCTGGAAGAGAAAGAAGGCTATAAAATTATCAACCTTGGAGTTGATAATGGTGAATCGGTGGACTATCCTGCATATGCACAAAAACTTTGTAATACAATTATAGAAAAAGAGGCTGAACGGGGAATTCTTCTTTGTGGTACTGGTTTGGGTATGTCCATAGCTGCTAATCGCTTTAAAGGGATACGTGGTGCACTTTGCCATGATGAATATACCGCTAGAATGTCCCGGCAGCATAATGATGCCAATGTTTTGATTCTTGGTGCTCGCACTACCGGGCTTGCAACTGCTCTGGCTATTGTTGATGTCTGGTTGGCAGAGGAGTTTGAAGGCGGTCGCCATCAACGGCGGTTGGATAAGATTGAACTTTAGTAACACTTATTATTTTGACTTTACAGTAGAGCCTTGGGGTTTTGTCTCAGACCCTTGTAGACGTTTTTTCAACTCTTTTTTAAGGATTTTTTAATGTCCGACTTTACCACGGATCTTCAAACTTCTGACCCGGAAATTTATAAATCTATTCAAGATGAGCTAGGTCGGCAAAGGTCACAAATAGAGCTAATCGCCTCTGAAAATATCGTTAGCCGTGCGGTTTTAGAAGCCCAAGGCAGCGTTATGACCAATAAATATGCCGAAGGTTACCCCAAAAAACGCTACTATGGTGGTTGTGAATTTGTCGATCAATCAGAATCTTTAGCCATAGAACGGGCCAAGGAGCTGTTTGGCTGTGAATATGCCAATGTACAACCCCACTCAGGCTCTCAGGCCAATATGGCTGCTTATATGGCAGTTGCTAGAGCCGGGGATATGATCATGGGTATGTCTTTAGCTGATGGTGGCCATCTTACCCACGGTTCTAAGCCAAGCTTCTCAGGTCAGATATTTAAAGCGGTACAGTACGGTCTAGATCCTAAAACCGAACGCATTGATTATGATCAGGTAGAGGCGTTAGCCCGTGAGCATGAACCAAAAATTATTATTGCTGGTGCTTCTGCTTATAGCCGGGTGATTGATTTTGCCCATTTTCGCAATATATGTGATGAAGTAGGGGCTTATTTAGTTGTTGATATGGCCCATTTTGCGGGTCTAGTGGCAACTGGTGAACATCCTAGCCCGTTTCCCTATGCTGATATTGCCACCACAACAACACATAAGACCCTGCGTGGTCCACGTGGTGGAATGATTTTAACCAACAATGAAGAGCTTGCCAAAAAGATTAATTCTAAAATTTTCCCTGGCATTCAAGGTGGGCCGTTGGAGCATGTAATTGCAGCCAAAGCTGTAGCCTTCCGTGAGGCTCTGCAACCAGAGTTTAAGATTTATACCAGACAGGTGAAAAGAAATGCTGTAGCTCTGGCAGAGGTTTTGGTTGCCGGAGGTTTGCGTATTGTCTCTGGCGGCACTGATAACCATCTGATGCTGGTAGATTTAACCTCACGGGATATCACCGGAAAAGATACGGAGAACGCATTGGAACGGGCCGGATTGACCTGTAATAAAAACGCCATTCCCAACGATCCCCGCAGCCCCTTTATCACCTCTGGCATTCGCTTGGGTACTCCTGCTGCTACCTCCCGTGGTTTTGATGAAGAGGCCTTCAGGCAGGTTGGACGTATGATTGTACGAATTGTGGATACTGTCTCTAGTGGTGGTGATGCTGGGGTTGAGGCTGAGGTGTTAGCCGAAGCAACTGCACTTTGCGAGAAATATCCTATTTATCCAGATCTTTAGATAAAGATATAAAGCACTATGGTATAGCTGTTCCAATAAAAATTGCACAAGTTAAAGAAGCTTTTATTATTATGGGTCAAGGGAG
>JADFYX010000111.1 GCA_015232795.1 Magnetococcales bacterium | reverse complement strand
CCAATTTTCGTTAAAATGGGGTGGGGTGCAGCATATATGTTGTGAACGGGGGTTTAACCTGTTAAATTAAGACGAATTCTGAATCTGAATTACCACAATTCACTAAAAAGAGTAGGTGTGTCATGGCTGAAGAAGCGGCAGAAGAAGAAGGATCGGGCGGCGGCGGTATTATGAAACTGGTTCTCCCTATTGTGGCACTGATAATTGGTGTCGGGGGTGGTTATTTCTTGGGTAGTTCCATGACAGAGTCGAGCATAAACGAAGCTGCTCAACTAGAACCACAGGAAGAGAAAGTCAGTAAAGATCCCAACGCCATGGTGGGTGAAATGTTCAAACTCGCCCCATTCGTGGTTAATCTTAACGAGCCTCGTGGTAATCGCTATTTAAAAACCACCATCCAGTTAGAGATGGACTCAGAGGCACTATTGGCTGAGTTGGAGCGGCGGAGTGCACAGTTACAGGACGTTATTCTCTCTCTGTTAACCTCAAAATCATCTAAAGAGTTGCAGGCTTTGGAAGGAAAGTTCAGGTTGCGAGAAGAGTTGCTTTCTCGTATCAATGCTCTGTTGGTTAACGGAGTTGTGACTCGTATTTATTTTACAGAATTTGTTATTCAGTAGAATTGCCAATTTTGGATGAATTATGACGCAGATATTATCAGCTGAAGAGATTGATGCCCTGATGAGGGGGCTGGAGGAGGGGTCCATCGACCTAGATGAGGTTGATGACGATCTCCCCAGTGATGCCGCAGTCGATGATGATTCGGTCACCTCCTTTTTCTTTGGGCAAAAAACAGCCATTCGAGCCGGCGCACTGCCAGGCTTGGATCTAATCAACGAACATCTAGCATCACAGCTCTCTTTCAAAATGAGTCAGAAGGTTGGTCGTGAAGTTCATGTCCAGCCCAAAATGACAACAAACCAAATCTTCGGACGTTTTCTCCACGCCCTAGATCCACCTATTTTTATCAATATTCTAAGGGTCGAACCCTCCCAATCCATGGCTCTAATCTCTATTGATGGTGAGATCATGTACCAGATTCTGGAAGGTTTTTTCGGTGGAGTAGGGGATTCCGAACGACCATTTAGAAATTTTTCACCTTTTGAAATGAAGGTGATTGATAGAATTATGGATGTAACACGGGAGCAGATTGAACTCTCCTGGAAAAAGCTTGATGAATCCTTTAACCTGATATTAACTCGCTGGGAGAATCAACCCCAGTTTGCCGCAGTTATGCCACTTGACGAGACAGTTTTCTTAATCAGCTTTACCATTGAAGTGGGAGATGCGGAAGGTGTTTTGACCATCTGTTATCCATCTGTTATCTTGGAGCTATTCAAGCAGCAGTTGAAAGTTGGCTTCCAACAGAAAGATAAGGTAGAAGGCTCTACAGCTTGGATGGAATCTTTGACCCATGAATTGGGAATGGTGCCATTGTCTGTAGCACCGGTTATCTCCAAAGAGGAGATGAGCGTTGGAGACATGATCAACCTGAAAAAAGGTGATATTATCACCTTGAGCCATGATATGTCTGAGGAGATGTCAATCGATGTGGAGGGCATCACCAAGTTTAAAGGTTTGGCTGGAGTTATTGATGGTAAACGGGCGGTCCGAGTAACTCGGATTGTGCATGATGATGATTAACGGTCAATCTAAATTTATTTTAGTAAAAATCCTGGAGAGCTGACATGGCAGAAGAGAATTTTGCTGAAGATGGCATGAGTGATATTAATGAGGATCTTTTAGGTGGTGCTGATCTTGGTGGCGACATTGAGGTAGACGAGCCTGAACCTAGCAATGAAGTTGGTTCTGATGGTGTTCCAAAAAACTTGGAACTACTCATGGATGTTCCTCTGGAGGTCTCAATTAGGTTGGGACAACTGCAAATGCAGGTCAGGGATCTTCTTAAACTCAATAAAGGTTCTCTAATAGAGCTGGATAAAGAGGCTGATGATCCACTGGAAATTCATGTAAACAACCGTCTTATGGCCTTTGGTGAAGTGGTCATGATTAAAGACAAGTTGGGCATTCGTATTACCGATATTGTCTCTTTGAGTGAGCGGTTGGAGAATTTGCGCTGATGAGTTTTAGTCCTGTGATGGCGCAAAACTTTCTTATGACTCTGTCGGTAAGAAGGTTTCTGTCTGCTGTTGGGGATTGCTACAAGTTGATATTGCTTTTTATTTTTATGGCGGGCAGCTTCTATGTCCGCCCTCTTTTTGCAGCCACCGCTGCTGATGATGCTGTGGTTGGTAAAGTGGCAGTTGAACCTATTGATCTCTTGCAAGAGGGGTTGGAGGTCGCAGGTTATCTTCTTATTCTCATGGTCTTTGCTGTTGCGGTGATTCGTCTAGGCAAACGATTTCAACCGCGAATGGGGACAAGTGGTTTGATTCGTGTTGAAGATGGTCATAATCTGGCTCCTGGTGTTGGAGTTCGTCTCATTAGCGTAGGGTCACGGGCTTGGTTGGTTGGTGTAACCAAAGAACATGTCTCTCTGTTGGCTGAGATGAGCAAAGAAGATATGCAAACCGCCAAGGAGAGTTCTGTGTGAAGAGTTTAGTGGTTCGTTCCAGTTTCTGGCTGGCACTCTTAATTATTCCCATTATTTTATGCTATAGTTTGCAACCAGCTTTTGCTGCTGATATCACCCTGCCTGGTGTAAAATTTTCCACTGGTGAAGCTGTGGGAACAGCAGACCCCGATCAAGTGGGTACTGGTCTGCAAATCCTTGCATTTTTAACACTGTTCTCTCTGGCTCCGGGCCTGTTGGTGATGGTAACGTCGTTCACCAGAGTTGTGGTGGTCCTCTCCTTTGTGCGGCAAGCCATGGGCTTGCAGGGTCAACCTCCCAATCAGGTTCTCATCTCTCTGGCTCTTTTTATCACATTTTTTGTTATGGGTCCGGTTTTTGATCGGGTTTATGAAAATGGTTTGCGCCCCTACTTTGATAAGCAGATCAACGAAGAGCAAGCCTGGGATAGAGTGGCAGCACCCATAAAAAGCTTTATGTTGCGTCAGACCAGAGAGAAAGATCTCGAGCTATTTATGCGGCTTTCTGGTGTTACCAAGGCTCAAAGCCCAGATGAGGTTCCTCTACGTCTGGTTGTTCCTGCTTTTATGGTTTCAGAGCTAAAAACCGCCTTTCAAATAGGCTTTATGATCTACTTGCCGTTTCTCATCATCGATATGGTGGTTGCTAGTGTGGTTATGTCCATGGGTATGATGATGTTGCCTCCTCTGGTTATCTCAATGCCGGTTAAACTGATACTTTTTGTGTTGGTAGATGGTTGGGCATTGGTGGTCGGCTCCTTGGTGCAATCTTTTAAATAGTCCATTCTTCGGTTAAATCTACCAATGCCATTACCACCAATTATGGAAGAGCGATTGACTGAGGCATTGGATCTTTGCTGTACCCATCCCGAAAATGTTCAGTATCTCTATGATTTAACACAGCTTCTCTGTGAGGCAGAGCAGTTTGATGTAGCCAACTCTACCCTTAACACATTTCTGCCAATTCATAAACAACATGCAGGTATCCATGAATGGTTGGGGCGGGTAGCTTTTTTAGAGCAAGAATATGTAAAGGCTATACCCCATTTTCAAAATGCTCTGCAAAGAGATCCTGCAAGACCTATAGCTCTAAGGCTTCTGGGGCTTTGTTGTTTTGATCGTGGTGATTTTTTAGCAGCGACAAAGCATTTCAGAGGCTTTTTGGCTATTCAGCCGGACGATCAACAGGTTGAAAACAGTTTAGGGGTTTCTTTGGCGCATGTTGGACAGGCCCAAGAGGCTATCGAGGTTTTGCAACAATGTGTTGAAAAATATCCCCAAGCTTTAGATCCTCTTACCAATCTTGGTGATGCCCTATCTATAACAGGGCGATCCCAAGAGGCTGCTAAGTGGTATCGGCAGGCAATAAAGATTAATCCAAGCCACGGACAGGCCCATTCTGGATTGATGTCCTCGATAAAATACAGCAATATAGATCATCCAGATCTGGTTTTAGCCCAAGAGGTGGTTGATAAAGGTGGTTTAAGTGAGCATGATGAGGCCGGTTTGCGCTTTGCACTGGGTAAAGCTTATAACGATTGTAAGGGGTTTGATCTAGCTTTTGCCCAGTATAAAAAGGGTAATGATATCCGTAAAAAAATGGGGCGAGCTTTTGATAAAACAGTCTACGCCACCTATTTTGCCCGCATAAAAAATGCATTTAGTCCCGAATTTTTAAAAAATTTCTCCATTGTAGGTTCGCAATCAGAACGACCAGTTTTTATTGTCGGTATGTATCGGTCTGGAACATCACTGGTAGAGCAGATTATCGCAAGCCACCCAAAAGTATTTGGGGCAGGGGAGTTAACATGGTTAAGTCAATCAGCAGCCAACCTCTCCCAAAGGTATAACTTTAACAATATATATCCAGAAGCTGTAAGCCAGCTAAACCAAGCCATGGCGAAAGAGCTAGCAGAAGAATTTGAGGCGGAGCTGTTACGTATAGCAGGATCAGAAGAGTATAAGCGAATTTCCGACAAAATGCCCCACAACTATTTCTACCTGGGCATGATCAACATACTGTTTCCCAATGCAAGAATAATCCACTGCAAACGCCAACCCCAAGACGCCTGTTTGTCCATATATTTTCAAGACTTCACAAGCAACCTAAGCTACACAAACGATCTCGCAGATCTTGGCTGTTATTATTCCCTGTATGCCGAAATTATGGAATATTGGCAGGATAACCTAAGCTTAAAGTTCCATGAAGTAAACTACGAAGAGCTAGTCTCCAACCCCAAAAAAGAGAGCAAAAACCTAATAGAGTTTCTAGACCTCCCCTGGGATGAAAAGTGCCTTAAACCCCACAAAGAAAAACGCACGGTAAACACAGCAAGCCACTGGCAAGTAAGGCAGCAAATTCATACTAAATCCAAGCAGCGTTGGAAGAATTATGAAAGGTATCTCCAGCCTTTGATAGAGAGTTTGGGAGCCTATAAAAAATATTGAACAGATTTGTAAAGAGATCGAATCGCCATTTGAGAATTCATTGAAATATTTCAGAGTTATTGCTCTATTTCCAGATTAGGTATAGGCTTCCCCCATGACAGTGATAAGGAGTTCCGTTTGTCAGCTTAGAAAACTGTCCAGATAAGGGTTGCCACATCACCGAGGAGGGGCTCACTGTGATTTCAGAGCTTATATGTATGCCAAAGTCAGACCTTGGAGATTCAATTGCCCATATTCACCGAGGTGTAAAAGAAAAATATACCCGTATATACTATGAGAAACTAAAACCATTTCTTCGTTGATATGCAAGTTGATAGCATAAATAAGCCCTGTAATATCATTGGGTAGCACACCATTTTTTCCAGATTTTTCGATAGACAGCTTCAACTTCCTGGGTATATAGCTGAGAATTACCCAGTACTGAATTATCAAAACGGTTGCGCAACTGATGGCGAATGGTTTTTAAAAGCTTGATGTCACTAGCAAACAATACAGCTTTTGCAACATATTCTTCCTCAGATTTTGTACGCCACTCATCTATTCCCAAAATATTAAGCATTGTAGAACTTATAGGGCCCCGTATCTTTGTTTCACAATTTAATACGGGTACTCCCATACGTAATGCTTCTAAAGCTGTCATACCGCTATTATGGGGAAAAGGGTCCAACATGATATCTATCTGTTCATGAGCTTTTAGGTGATCATAACGGGATGTTTTACCAATAAAAATAAGACGACTTTTAGAAATTCCCAGACTCATAAAAAATACCTGTATCTTTTTAACTTGCATTGATGAATCTAATTTCGGAGTTTTGAATATTAATTTTGCTGTGGGAATATGACGTAATATCTCAGCCCATAAAGTAAATAAGGAATCGTTGTATTTTTTCAGACGATTAAAAGCACCAAAGGTAATATAGCCATTTTGACATGAAGGAGGGTCAGTTACATCTGGAAAGGTATTGACTTTCTGCATATGAATAACACAGGGGATATTTATAATCTGCTCTGTATATTTGTTGTGTTCTGAATGAGGAATGAAAAAAGGGTCTGCAAAGATATAATCCATAGCTTCCATGGCAGTTCCAAAAGGATAACCCCAAGCATTTATTTGGATAGGGGCTGGTTTTCTGGCAAAAGTCAATAAACGGTTTCCTATAGTGTGACCAGCAAGGTCAACAAGTATATCAATACCGTCATTTTTTATCTCTTTTGCAAGAGCTTCATCATCCATTCGTGAAGTTTGCAACCAACGAGTTGATTTTTCTTTAAATTGTTCTGTAAGGTCATCTTCTAAAGTATTGCCTGCATAACAAAATATCTGAAACTGTTCTGCATCAAAATTTAACAACATAGGCCCAAATATGTGGGCTGCTGAATGGTGTTTGAAATCAGCACCCACATAACCAATACGCAGTTTTTTTGTAGGGTCTGGAATATTTGTAAAAGTAGACCAATGAACTTGCAGTGGGGTTGCGTGTTGCTCTGCCCATTTCTTGCGCTCAGTATAAGGCTGTTCGTCAGATACGTCTACATACATATCGAGACAGCATATAAGTTGATTGTGGCAATGGGTAAAATCTGGCTTTAAAGCAATACCTTTTTTGAAGCATTTAATAGCGTCATCAAATTTACCAAGATCTTGAAAAGTAACACCAAGATTGGAGTATGCTTCTGCATAGTTAGGTTTAATGGCTATTGCTTGTTGTAAAATCCGCACAGATTCATCAAGTTCTCCTTGTTCTTGTAGGGAAAAGCCAAGGTTAGAGTATGCTTCGGCATAATTCGGCAAAATAGCAATAGCTTTTTGGTATTTTATAATAGCTTCAGCAAATTTTCCTTGTTCATGGAGTGCAACACCTAAATTAGAGTATGCTTCAGCATAATCTGGTTTAAAAGTGATAGCCTTTACAAAGCAGCTAATGGCTTCGTCAAGCTTATCTTGCTCTTTTAGGCAGCTGCCAAGGTTGGAAAAAGCTTCAGCATAATCTGGCTTAATGGCTATAGCTTTTTTGCAACTATAAATTGCATCTTCCAACTCCCCATGTTTACGCTGAGCATTGCCAAGGTTTGAGAAAGCCTCAGCATAATCAGGTTTAATGGCTGTTGCTTTTTTTAGCAAACTTATAGCTTCAACTAGTTTGCCTTGCTCAAGTAAAGTAACGCCAAGGTTGGAGTAGGCATTCGCATAATCGGGTTTAATAGCTATTGCTTTTTGATAACAGGCGATAGCCTCTTCTTGTCTACCCTGACTTTGCAGTGCAGCTCCCATATTAGAGAGGGAAGTTGTATCTACAGGATTTATTTCAAGAGTTTTTTTATACCAATGTATTGCTTCATCCAGCTGACCAACACTATGAAATGAAATCGCTTTATGTAGTGCA
>JADFYX010000110.1 GCA_015232795.1 Magnetococcales bacterium | reverse complement strand
AGGGGGTTTGGGGGGCTGCAAGCCCAAGGTTTTCTCTTTAAGAGCTGCATAAATTTGCTTTCAATCCACTATAGCAACTCCCCCCGCCCCGCATCATGACCAGGAGCCGTGGAGCCTTAACGCGCTTAAGCGCTTGGCTACCACGCCTCTTGGTCATGATGCTCCCTGCGCTGGCTTGGCTCACTCTTGAACTCGGGAACAACGGAAGCCCAGGTAGCCACTGCGGAAATCGGGCGGGTCACGGTAGCGGCACGCCCCACGGACGCTACGCGCAACGTAGAACCAGGAACCGCCACGAATAACGCGCTTCGCGCCGGGCAGGTCGTCGGGTTCGGACGAAATCCAGGCTTGCCCATCTATGGTCGCCCCTTTGTAGGAGTCGTGCCATTCATCCTCACACCACTCCCAGACATTGCCATGCATCTCATATAACCCCCAACCATTTGCAGGCAGAGTGGCTACAGCAACCGTCTTGTTACGGCATTCTCCCTTTAAACCATCTGCATAAGGAACGTTGCCATCATAATTTACCTGCTCTGCTGTAATATTTTCCCCAAAGCTGAATGGGGTCGTCGTTCCAGCCCGACAGGCATATTCCCATTGTGACTCACTGGGCAGAGTAAGTTGCAAGCCAGGAATAAGCAGATTGATTTTAGCTATAAAATCCCGTACAGCGTGCCAGCTTACATTCTCCACTGGCTGCTTGGGAGAATCCTTAAAACCGCTTGGATTATCCCCCATAACCACCTGCCACAGCTCTTGGGTGCAGGCGGTATCAAACAGCCAGAAGCCGTACTGGAATGTCACCTCATGTTGCGGTCCCTCATATTCAGACCGCCCTGGCTCGTTATCTGGAGAACCCATTAAAAAACTACCTGAAGGAATCCACCGCAACCGTTGTGTCACCTTTTCAATAGTAAATTCCAAAAAAACACCGTAACCATCCTCCCCCCAACCACTGGCCCACTTTGGTGGATAGCCTTCTGCCAAAGCAAGGCGGATGGAGTCAAATCCCAACGGTGCGTTCATGCTTTATAAAACTCCAACAACGTACTCATTTAGTGCCTCTTGGGCCTCCGTACCCCCATGAACAGGAATGGTAAAAAAACGCATCTGCAACAATCTTCTCCTTATTTAAAAAATAATGCCCCTACTCCCCCCGCATCATGACCAGGAGCCGTGGAGCCTTTACGCGCTTAAGCGCTTGGGGCTACCACGACTCCAGGTCATGATGCTCCCTGCGCTGGCTTGGCTCACTCTTGAACTCGGGAACAACGGAAGCCCAGGTAGCCATCGCGGACATCGGGGCGGTTACGGTTGCGGTACGCCCCACGGACGCCACGCGCATCGCCGATCCAGGAACCGCCACGAATAACGCGCAGCGCGCCGATTTTTTCAGTTCCCATAGGGTCAACCTCAGCATTGGCGTCATAATCTCGCTGCCCATCCAAACACCACTCCCACACGTTGCCGAGCATATCATAAAGTCCCCAACCATTGGGAGCTTTTTGGCCCACAGGATGTGTGCCAGCTTTTTTATGGGAATACTGTTTTTCTTTCCAGCCGGAAGAGTCATAACCATTTTCTAGATCAAAATCATTTCCGCTATTACCGCCATACCAAGCAATGGGATCAAGGGCTGGTATATTACGCTCTCCAAGAATTTCAATATCCCCGGTGTAAATGGCCGTGGCGGTCCCTGCGCGACAGGCATACTCCCATTGCACCTCGCTAGGCAAGGTAAGATTTAGCCCTTGGGCTTGTTTGTTTATTTTGGTGATAAATTTTTGCGCATCATCCCAACTTACCTGCTCAACTGGTCGGTCTGGGGATTTGAACTCGCTGGGATTATCCCCCATCACCGCTTGCCACAATGCCTGGGTGCAGGGAGTAGCAAACAGCCAGTAGCCTTTTGTGAGAACCACCTCATGTTGAGGGCCTTCTCTTTCCTGTCGCCCCGGTTCATCATCCGGGGAGCCCATCATAAACCGCCCAGGGGGAATCCAACGCATTTGCTGCTTGATCTCTTTGCCGTTTTTGTCTTCGACACTTATCTCCACCCAAAGACCCCAAGCATCCCTTCCAATGGTTTTGGCCCATGATGGTTTGGTAATCTGCCCAAAGGTCAACTGTTCTCTATCGCTTAGCACATGAAACTGCCCCTGACGTGGCAAAGCACAAACAGTTTTTTTATGCGGCCCTTGCAGATCCAGCAATCCCGCAACCCTTGTCTCCCCCTGCGCCGTCCCTGCCTCCTCCGTCGGACGGACGGACGCCGGGTCCGACGGCTCCGCCCCTGCTTGACTGGCTTGGCTCACAGGAACTCGGGAACAACGGAAGCCCAGGCTGTCATCGCGGTCACCGGGGAGGGGACGGTTGCGGTACGCCCCACGGACGCCACGCGCATCGAGGATCCAGGAACCGCCACGAATAACGCGCCACGCGCCGACTTTCTCGACTCCCACAGGATCAACCTCAGCATTGGAGCTATAATCTCGCCACCCATCCAAGCACCACTCCCACACGTTCCCGAGCATATCATAAAGCCCCCAACCATTGGGAGCTTTTTGACCCACGGGATGCGTCCCAGCCTTTTTGTGGGGATATTGTTTATCAGGCCATTCCGAAGAGTCCTCCCCCTCCTCCAATTCAAAATTTTGACCACTGTTACCACTATACCAAGCGATAGGATCAAGAGCCGGGGCATTTCTCTCACCGAGAATCTCAATATCACCCGTATAAATAGCCGTGTCGGTTCCAGCACGACAAGCATACTCCCACTGGGCCTCACTGGGCAGACCAAGCTCCAAACCAGGAAGTTGCTCATTTAGCCGGGTGATAAACTGTTGGGCATCATCCCAACTTACATTCTCTACTGGGCGATCTGGGGATTTAAATCTACTAGGATTATCACCCATCACTACCTGCCAGAGTTCCTGGGTACAGGGGGTAGCAAACAGCCAATAGCCGTGGGTGATGATTACCTCATGTTGTGGCCCTTCATCATCATCCCGTCCCGGTTCATCATCTGCTGAACCCATTAAAAATTTACCAGAGGGTATCCAACGCATACGTTGGGTGACAGCAGAAATGGCAAACTCCACCCAACAACCAAACTCATCCCGGCCCCACCTTTTAGCCCATGAGGGAGGGGTGACAGATTTCCAAAACTGATCAACCTGTGGAAGGATAAGCAAACCGTTACCACTCTCAATACGACCCAACAGACTGCCACCACCATCATCTGTTGCAACTTCGCCACCCTTCTGGTGGAGATTAATCTTTATGGGTGGGTTGAAAATGGTTGGGTGTAGTCTGGGATCAAAACCTACTGGGGAAGAACGATCCTTGGCTTTTTTAAATGCGTACAGGTCCATCTGCTGCTGTGCTGCTTTTAGCTCTAGATCATCATGTTCGTAATAACCAGGTGAGGCTCGGCGATCCACACGTTGATACCATGCTGCACCCTCAGCAAAGCTATTCAACCGGGGGGCCAAGCTTTTAAAAGAGTTTTTTGCTGCTTTAAGATCGTTATTTTTAATATCTTGCGGCAGATTTTTTTGCACCTCTGCTGGCAGATTAAGCAACTCTTCCGCCCACACCTCCTGGGCTACACCCCCACGCCATTGATGCAGACACTCCACCATTTTTACCCTGCGTTCCCAAGGCTCGCTTTGGGCTAACTGCTCTCGCATCCGTTTGGCCTCTACCGGGTCCAGGGTTCCTGCCACTCGGGAACGGTCTACCATGGCATGATGCCCCCAGACATCGGCCTCGGTTCCGGCATCGGCATCCCCACCCAACAACAGCCTGACCCCACGCAAAAGTCCCGGTTCTATACGTATGGCTGGGGATAACAATCGCAACAATCTCTCTGCCCTTTCCTCCAACTCTGCGATTGTGGGTCGAAGCCCTCCTCTCCCATTCTCCCAAGGGATAACCGTCCAATGGGCAAGACCAGAAGCCAGACGAGAGATAGGGCAAGGAATTAATGCAGCAGGACGGCAGCCAGCTCCCAACAACCGTTTGGCAAATTTTTGCCATTGCTTGACAATTTGCTTGGAACTACCTGCCAAAGAACCCAAATCACCCAGCACAACCACCAAACTGCCCATAGGTGGCAGACGATAGTTTCTAGGGCTATTATCACGAGCCAACAACACAGGATCGTCAGAACCATCATAGTTTAAGGCAAACTCCACCCCATGGCGGGGAAAAAGTGCTGCCAAACGTCTTGCAGCGCGGTTTTGATCTTCCTGAAAAGGGGTGAGACGATCAGAACGATCAACAATAATCTGCACCCCCGCTCCCCAACTGCGATGCTTGCGCCGTGGTAGATAATCCAGAGGCAAACCATTGCATATTCGCTCCACTATACCATCAATACACAACTCCTCTCCCTCAACCTGTTGGGTAAAGGCGGACCGCATACGGGGAATCACACCACTCCATCTATTTAGCTCTACAGCGGGTGGATTTTTGGGAGTGGTAAATTTTTCTCTCCCCTCTGCTTTGGCTATAACCAAAGGCTTGCGCGCCTCATACCTCTCTAAACGTAAAAATGGGGTTTTTATATTTGTCGGCTCGACAGATTTTTTCTTTTTATCAGGCAGTTTCAGGCTGGGCTTGGCACGGGGAGCTGGAGCAACCTTTGCAACAGGCTTTTTAAGAGATTGCCCATAGCCAGACAGAGCCAGCATTGCCTGCAACCCCTCCTCTTTACCTTCTTTAAAGGCAAGAAGAAGATCTGCATAACCAACACCACCTTGGGGGGTGAAGATGCTATCATCACTCGGCACGGGCCAAAACTCCCATCACCCTAAAGCATCCAAATGGGCGTTTTTCTTTAGAGTGTACGGTGCGACAATATTCAGCAGTTCCAACTGTTTTGCTGTTGTTGTGGCCATACCAATAACAGCCCTGATCATATCCAGATATTCCGCCTGTCCCGGCCTGGGTGTTATCTGTGCCTCTAAAGCTGCCTCTCTATCATCCCAAAGCATATCTGCTGCTTTTTGCAAAATTTCTTTATCCACCCCCTTAAAATGCGCCTCTCCTCGCTGCAGCAAAAAGGCTTTCAACTCCTTCTCATCTTTGGGCAAACCCAGATGCAGCACCAAACAACGCCTTAAAAAATGGTCTGGTAGGGCGCGCTCCTCATTGGTGGTAATGATTACCAACGGCGACGGTCCCTGAGCATGGATCGCCTGTTTCCAACCTTGGGGGGTAAAAGATCTCGCCCCTAAAGCCTCCAGCAGACCATTCGGAGTTTCCGATTCTGCCTTGTCTATCTCGTCCAACAACACAACGCTGCCATTGGCCCAAACCTTTTCATCATCTTGATGGGGTGTGGAGATAGAATGCTTTTTGCACTGCTGCAATGCACTGTCTGGCTCAAAGGCCCACCAGAGGGGACCGGGCTGCACATAGTTCTCCTCTGCCAACGCAGCACGGGCTTCTTCTGGGTCTTCTCGCAACGAACCAGCCAATTGGGCATCGGCAAGGCGTCGCACCGCATCAAAACGCCACATTAAATCACGGGATTCCGTGCGAGAATCGATAACGTGGGGAACAAAAGCCCGGTTAAGGCTAATAGCAGCAGCCAGAGCCAACTGGCTCTTACCAGTACCCGGCTCTCCCCGCACCAACAACGGCCTACCAGCCATCATGGCAGCATTAACCGCATGGATCTCCTTAACAGTCAAAAGATGAACCCGGTCTTCTACCCCCCCTACCCGGTTAAGTAAGACTGTTAAATGTGGGGCTTTTTTTGGGGGAAGGGGAATACCCTTTTTGGTAGTTTTTTTGGTGGTCATTGGCTTTCCTGCCTCATAATTTTGCGAATTTCATTGAAAAGCTTTTGATCTCGAGGCATCAAACGCCTATCTAGGGATATTATCTCCAGAGAAGGGTAACATCTTTTAATACCTTCTATCTTAGTTATATATCTAGACTTTTCCCCCTCATCTTCCGGTAACCAGCAGATAAGGTACGTTCTATATCCTTCTTTCATAAAAAAATTTATTTGATTTTCTATAATGGTATCTTTTTCTTGCGATGATAAACTTGAAGTTTCAGTGGGTGGCTTGGTCTTCAAAAAAAGATCATCACGAAGGATTTCCTCAGCCCTATCTTGTAGCCCACTCTCTAGTGCAGGAAGTTGAACCCCGTATCTCCCAACTGGAAAACCAAACTCCTCATTATCCTGTTCATAGAAAGCTTCACGCCTATCAATGCCAGCCAAAATAAGCTCTACTATAGAAACAAGACCAGCCGGTATAGTTCTGATTAAACTTCCCGGTGATATTTCAAACTGACTGACATCAATGTCTACATTTTCACTGCTGACAAAAAGCCATGGAAGAAGAAGACGACTGATTTTGGTAACTATCTGTTTTCCGCTCTGGTTATCTCTCTCTTCTAACTCTTCATAAGTCTGCAACAAAACTGTTTTTAAATGTTCAAAAGACAACCCCATCAATCTTTCCATCAACTGTTTTGAGGTATCTTCCCCGGCCTTATTGCTGGCTTTATAATCACTATAATTAGAGAGATGATCTTCCAATACAGGGAGTGCGCCATTTAATTTAGAAAGTGAATAAACAACTGATTTTTTTAATTTTTTTAATCGTTTATCACTCTCTGCATTAAGCTTTTTATTTTTCTTTTGTACCTCTACAACCTTATTTACCACCACCTCTTCTTCAACTTGGGTGGGATTTTTTGCTGCTAATTCACGAATACGGGCAGCAAGTTCGACAAATGTTCTCTTTTTTTTAGCAGAATTATGCTCTTCCAAAGTTTTTTTTGGAGTACCAAAACCCTGAAACTCGGTTAGTTTGATAACCTCCTTTTTACCAGTATCTGGATTTAAAAATTCGATACCGCTCTTTTCAACGGTGGAGGGAGATAAAAATACAGGTAAAACTGTAACTTTGTTAGACTTGTTGGCTGCGAGAAGTGGAGGAAGTTCATATTTATTAATAAATTCTGAAGCTAAAAAATGTTCAGAAATAAACAATATAGCAATATTCGTCCTAGATAATGCCTTCTCAATCTCCTCTCTCCATTTTCACCAGGTAGAATAGTCTTATCTGTCCAAACTCGGATCAACCCATCCTGTTCCAACTTCTTACGAAACGGCTCGAAACTCTGGAGAGACCTATTATCAGCATGTGAGTAACTAACAAAAATCTCGGTTTTGGGCATCTTGTTTTTATCCTTATTTTTCCAGCCAAAACTATATTATCTACCGTAACATTTCATTATATTAAGAAATGGTAGTTTTACAGATATATATACACCTAATACTTGATTGAGAATGAAAAATTATTATCTCAAACCTCTACAAATAAACAGTAGGTTGAATTGTATAGCTGTTTGGCACAGAAAACAATATCTGGGGTAATTTTAAGGTAGGCTGTTATGGTTAAACTTAGGGTAAAAAAGAGTGTGGATGGTTTTATTTTGGGTGGGGTTTTTTAAATAT
>JADFYX010000010.1 GCA_015232795.1 Magnetococcales bacterium | reverse complement strand
CTGCCATTATTAGGCAGTCCTGGTGAGGTTATACAAGATTTGGATCTATCTGCAGCTGCTCTTCTTAAAAAGGCGAAAAAAAGGTGAGTAGATCTGCTTCATTAACCGCGCAACGAAGGTTAACCCGGTCGGTAAATGTAGGAAATATAGTTGTTGGTGGTGATGCTCCCATTTCGGTACAGTCCATGACCAACACCGACACCAGAGATATTGCTGCCACAACTAGGCAGATTTTAGAGCTAGCCGAAGCAGGGGCCGATCTGGTTAGGGTCTCTTGTCCAGATGAAGAGGCAGCCATAAATGTAAAGCAACTGGTTGAAAACTCGCCAGTTCCACTGATTGCAGATATTCATTTTGATCATAAACTTGCTCTTATTGCTCTGGATGGTGGTATCCATTGTCTGCGGATTAATCCCGGTAATATTGGTTCTAAAGAACGTGTTGCCGAGGTGGTGCAAGCTGCAAGTGCACGTAGAGTACCTATTCGCATTGGTGTGAATGCTGGTTCTTTGGATAAAGATCTGCTGGCTAAATATGGCGAACCTTGTGCCGATGCCATGGTGGAGTCTGGCCTGAAACATATTCGCATTTTGGAAGATTTAAACTACCAAGAGATAAAAATAAGCTTAAAGGCAAGTTCAGTGGCTATGACAGTCGAAGCCTACCGCAAACTAGCGAATCTGGTGGATTATCCTTTGCATCTGGGAATAACCGAGGCAGGTGGCATGTTGCCGGGTTCGGTAAAGTCGGCAATTGGTTTAGGACTGTTGCTAAGTGAGGGAATTGGGGATACCTTGCGAGTTTCACTCTCAGCCAATCCTGTTGAGGAGGTGCGAGTAGGGTTTGAAATTTTAAAAACTTTGGGGTTGCGAACCCGCGGTGTCAACATTATCTCATGTCCTACCTGTTCCCGGCAGGAGTTTGCCGTTATAGATGTAGTAGCAAAGCTTGAAAAGCGACTTGCTCATATTAGCGAATCGGTAAATCTATCTGTAATTGGTTGTATAGTGAATGGACCAGGAGAAGCAAAAGAGTGTCATGTTGGTTTGGTGGGTGGTGGTGGTGAAAACCTGCTCTATTTAAATGGTAAGCCCTTTGAAAAAGTGGCAGATAATAATTTGGTAAGCCGTATAGTAGATGAAGTTGAAATTGCGGCAAGAAATATCCGCGATAGAGAGCAACAAGAGATTGAAAACAGTTAAAAAAATGATTAGTACTGTCCGTGGTGTCCACGATATCCTTAACCAAGATACTCCAACGTGGCAATATCTGGAGGCAACCGCAAGAAGGGTTTTTGCCCAGTACGGCTATGGTGAAATACGCACCCCTATTTTTGAAAAAAGCGAACTGTTTGCCCGTGCGGTTGGGGCGACAAGTGATATTGTTGAAAAAGAGATGTACACCTTTGCTGATAGGGGTGGCGACTCATTAAGCTTGCGCCCTGAGGGTACAGCATCGGTGGTGCGGGCATTTATTAACAACAGTATGCACAGAACCTTGCCTTGGCGAGTCTATTATATGGGGCCGATGTTCCGTTATGAACGGCCCCAAAAAGGCCGGCAAAGGCAGTTTCACCAGATAGGGTGCGAGCTGTTTGGACCCCAAGGTCCACTGGCTGATGCCGAAGTTATGGCAATGGTCATGGCTTTTTTTGCTGAGGCAGGGGTAGTAGGTAATTTAGTATTGGAGATCAACTCTTTGGGTTGTGGTGAATGTCGTGGACCCTACCGGGAAAAACTGCTAACTTTTCTCAAAGCCAATCAAGAGACTCTCTGCGAAAATTGCCTAAACCGCATGGAGCGAAATCCCCTTAGGGTGTTGGACTGTAAAAAGGCTACATGTGGCGAGGTGGCAAAAGCTGCTCCTCATATGCCAGATCATCTCTGTGGAGTATGCAGTGAGCATTTTGCTGGTCTAAAGAGCCATTTGACCATATTAGAGCAGCCTTTTGTCCATAATCCACTTATGGTGCGTGGGTTGGATTATTATAACCGTACCGCTTTTGAGGTGACAACCGACGCCTTAGGGGCACAAAATGCTGTTGCTGCCGGGGGGCGATATGACGGTTTGGTTGCGGAAATGGGTGGTCAGTCAACTCCGGCTATCGGTTTTGCAATGGGTTTGGAGCGGCTGGTTTTGCTTTTGCAGCAGAACCGGGTTGTTGTGCCGACTGTAACAGTCTATCTTGTAGCGGTGGGTGATGGTGCCGATGGAGCTGGTTTGTATCTGGCAGAGCAACTGCGCAGAGCAGGTCTAAAAGTAGAGATGAACCTAAACCAAGGCTCTATGAAAAGCCAAATGAAGAGGGCAGGAAGGTCCGAAGCTCCCATCACAGCTATTATAGGGGAGAGTGAGGTTGGGACAAAAAGCGTGGTTATTAAAAATATGGTAAACGGTGAGCAGGAGACCGTCGCCATTGCTGGGGCTGTTGATTTTGTCAACTCCCTTATTGAAAATATAAAAAGGATGGACCATGGCGCAGATAGATAATATTTTTGAAGAAATTGATGAGCAGATGGATGCAGATAAAGCTCATAAATTTTTTAAAGAGAACCAAGCATGGATCATTGGTGGTTTGGTTTTACTATTTGTAGGGCTGTTTGCCTTTGTAGCATGGCGAGATGCACAGGTTAAAGAGAACCAAGCATTATCGGATAAGTATATTGCAGCCCACGAATTAGATGCCAAAGGGGATAGAGAGGGAGCTACAGCTATTTTTCAAACAATTATAAAAGAGCATGGTGACCATGGTTATGGTCTTTTATCTCTTTTATCAGATGCTCAGGCTTTGGCGAAAGCTGGTAAAAAGGATGCTGCAATCGCCCGTTTTGAGGCTTTGGCAGCTAAAAGTTCCAACTCTCCCATACAGGGCATGGCTCTTTTAAATGCGGCATATCTAGCATCTGACGATGATGGCAGGGCCAAGGGGTTTTTGGCCAAAATAGAACCAACCTCTTCATTTCGTCCCCATGCTTTAGAGCTAGAAGGTCTGCTGTTAGCCAAAGCTGGTGATGAAAAACAGGCTTTTGCTCGTTATCAAGAAGCGATACAGGCTGGTGCTTCAGGTCATCTTCAACAGCGGTTACAGTTACGGATTGAACGTCTTACAGGAAATTTTTAATACTGGATGTTGTGAAGTAGTTACTCATTCAGACTCCTTGGAGGCTTTGCCCCAAGAAACAGTCATAAAAATTGATAAGAGCCGGAGTATTAGGAGTGCACAGTATGTTTGGGAATCTGAAATACCCGATTTTATTATTATGGGTTTTGTTACTGTTAACAGGTTGTTCTTCCTCTGGAAATGATGAGGATATTGTAAGTTTTGTCGAGCCAAAACCTGGGCGTACTGTAGGCTTGAAAAAAGAGTGGAGCCGAAGCGTAGAGGGTACTCCAAAAGAGTATATGAACCACCCAAGACAGATTGCGGTGACCCAAGAAGATGTTTTTGTAGGCACATATGGTGGTCAGGTTGTCAGGGTAGATAAAAAGAGAGGCAAGATTGTCTGGCAGAAAAATATCGGTAGTGAGGTTGTTGGTGGAGTTGCGGTTTGGGAAGATCTGGTTTTTGCTGGTAGTGTTGCTGGTAAAATGGTGGCTTTATCCCGTGAAGATGGTAAACAGGTATGGGAATCCAGTGTAGCAACAACTGTAGCATCGGCTCCAGCAGTTACTGGTGATAAGGTAATTTTTACCACCCTGGATAATCGCACCTATGCGTTGGACAGCAAAAGTGGCAAGTTGCAATGGACCCACTCATCTGTACCCCAAACTCTGGTGATAAAAGGGGCAGCAACCCCGGTGGTTAATGGTGAATTGGTCTATGTGGGATATTCCACAGGAGAGTTGTTTGCCATAAACTTGAGCAATGGTAAAGTCATCTGGACTCAAAACCTCTCCCGGTTGAGTGGGCGCAGTGAGTTTGAACGTCTGCAAGATTTAGATGC
The DNA here is from genome assembly GCA_015232795.1 of Magnetococcales bacterium. Taxonomy (GTDB): domain Bacteria; phylum Pseudomonadota; class Magnetococcia; order Magnetococcales; family JADFYX01. The sequence goes on along the minus strand of JADFYX010000010.1, from coordinate 19,459 downwards.
TGAAATGGTTGTTGGGAAACATGATTCTGACAATCTTGTCCCAAAAATTTATGCCGTTAACCATCAAGGTTATATAAAAGCTTTCCATGTCATCAGTGGTGAGCAGATCTGGGAGCAAAAATTTTCAGCAATTCGCCGCCCTCTGTTATGGGGTAGCCAGCTATTTGTCTCTGCTGTTGGTGGTCATATTGTTTCTATAAGCAGTGAGGATGGTCTTGAGGTATGGCGGACCGAGGTAAGCGATGGTTATCTTACAGCCCCAGTGCGTTTGGGTAACAGGATAATTGTCGGTGACAATATGGGTCGTCTTCTCTCTCTTGATCCTACCAGTGGAAGGGTAGTGGGTTTGGACAAGCGAGTAAATCCCATTATTGCCGATCCGGTTGTCGATGGGGTTACTCTTCTGCTCTGGACCAATGAAGGTGATTTAATTCGTTATACGGTGGACGAACTTTAAATTAACAAATTCAACTTTTTCGCTGGGGACGTTATTATACCCTACCGTCTTTTGTTGAATTTGCTCTCATTTCTTTCATAAATTACCCAATAATTTTATATTCCATAGGCTAAATTATTTTATGGTGTAATAATGGCCTAGAATCCTTATGGAGTGTGGCTAACCTAGATGAGTATCGCCAGATTCGCGAGCAAGCTCTCTCCTACAGGTAGCATTATGATATTTTTTTAGAATTCTTTAACAGCGCACCATTTCAAATTCACCTCTCTAACAGTTTAATTTTCTTGTAAATAAAATTATGAATAAAGTTACACAAAATCTGCCTGTCGTGGCTCTTGTTGGACGACCAAATGTTGGCAAATCTTCAATATTTAATCGCTTTACCAGAAGTCGAGAAGCTCTGGTGGATGATACCCCAGGATTAACCCGTGACCGTCAATATGGTCGGGTCTCTTGGTCTGACCGGGCTTTCCACGTTGTAGATACAGGGGGATTTGAGCCAAAATCAAATGAAATTATTCCCAATTTAATGCGTGAACAGACCATGGTGGCGGTGGAAGAGGCGGATGTCGTTATTTTTGTTACCGATGCCAAATCTGGCCCACTGCCTGATGATTGGTCCATTGCCGATATGCTCAGACGTTCCGGTAAGCCAGTTATCTGTGCTGTCAATAAGACCGAAGGCAAGGGGGGAATAGAGTCTGCTTATGAGTTTTATGGCTTAGGGTTGACCCCGGTAATTCCTATTGCAGCGGCCCATGGTCGGGGTATGGAGGAGATGCGTAGCGCGGTGTTGGAAATGCTGCCACAGGTTGTTGACCCCCAACCAGATGGCAGTTTTGATATTGATAAGAGTTATGAGGGTGGCGTTCCCACTATTGCAGATATAATTGCGGAAGAGGAGGCCGATTTTTCTAAGCAAGAGGTTCTAGAAGAGGGTGGCTCTCCAGAGCAAGAGGCTTTGGGTGAGGATGAGATAGAGGAAGAAATTGAGGAAGAGGAGATTGGGGAGGTAGGGGTGGCTGTGGTTGGTTGTCCTAACGCTGGCAAAAGTTCTTTGATAAACTCTCTGTTGGGGGAGAACCGCCTTGTTGCCTCCGAAATAGCAGGAACCACCAGAGACTCAATAGATCTACCTTTTACCGATGGACGAGGGCATCAATTTGTTCTCATAGATACCGCTGGCATTCGCCGAAAAAGCCGTATTGCCCTAAGAATTGAAAAATTTTCCGTAATGGCAGCTTTAAAAGCGATAGACCGGGCAGAGGTTGCGGTTTTGGTGTTGGATGCCCAGCGAGAAGATATTAGCGATCAAGACCGTAGAGTCGCTACTTTGGCAACCAATGCAGGTTGTGGTTTGGTGATTGTGGTCAATAAGTGGGATCTTGTTAAAGGTGGTCGAAAAGCCCAAAAGGAGTATCTGCTCCGGGTGCAAGATGCCTTTCCTCTCTTTCCCCATGCTCCAGTGCTGTTTATTTCAGCAATACGGGGAAAGGGGATTAGCTCTCTTCTTGATACCGTCCATAGGGTGCATAGGGTTGGCAAACAGAGAATATCAACAGGTAAATTAAATCGCTGGTTGAATGAAGCCACTGAAAAACATCCACCACCCAGAAGAGCAGGGCGAGCCATAAAAATTCGCTATATGACGCAAATTGCTGCCCAACCACCAACCTTGTTGATTTTTGCCAACCGCCCGGATCAGGTCCATGAGACCTACCGTCGTTATCTGGAAAATCAGCTCCGTGAACAGTTTGATTTTGCTGGAGTACCAATTCGTATGATGTTTAGAAAAGGTGGTAATCCTTTTGAAAAGAGTGATTAAACTATCCTAAAGTTTTGTTTTCAAGATGCCGATAAGTTGGTTAATTGGTAAAATAACTTTTTTATTGGATAGATAATGTCACTAGCCATTAAACAGATTCTGTCGCAAGATCGGCAAGCTGAATCAAGAGCTTATAAAAAGCCCTTTGCTTTATCAGTTCATGCCGACGATGAAAAGGACAAGGGATCTATTGATGAGCATCATGTGGATTATCGTCTGTCTCTGCAAAATTTGACCGACACTCGCTCTATAAACCAAAATCTTCGCAATGCCAATGATGGGGTCTCTATGGTGCAGATAGCCGATAAAGCCCTTGCCCAAACAGATCACGCTCTGGATGAGATAAGAAAAATAGCCAAAGAGCAATATCAGCAAAATAAAAATGATCCTGATAAAATTATGTATTGGTTAAAACAGGTTGATAATATTGCAAAAGAGACAAAATTTAACCAAAAGACCCTTTTAGATGGTAATTTTACCGATGAGTTATATACCGTTGGCAGTGGTGTTGAACAGACTGTTGAAGTCTCTTTAAGTAGCAGTTCTCCTGCTGCTTTGGGTTTTGGTAGTAGTATTGAAGATGTTTTAACTAAATTACGCGATAAAGGTGTATCCGAGCTGCTTTCTACATCTGATGGGCCAAAACCTAACATTATAGATGAGGCCAAAGAGTCGGTTTCGGAAATAAGGGCAACCTTGCCACCATTACATGAAAGATTTACCAATGCCATCAAGGATTTAAGCCTGCTTGCTGATGAGACCCATCAGGCTCATAGTAGAATTAATGACCCAACAGATGCGTCCCAAAGAACCGCCCAAACCCGTGACACTCTGCTTCATGAATCAAAAATATCCCTACAGGCCCAAGCCAACCAGCAGCCGCATATTGCTATGAGTCTATTGGAGTGAGCCAGACGTTTGAGGCCTGCGCAATGTCAGAGCTAAGAAAAGCTTTAAAAGATTTCAGTCAAGAGCGGGATTGGGAAAAGTTTCATACTCCAAAAAATTTATCCATGGCATTGAGTGTCGAAGTGGCAGAAATTGTTGAGATATTTCAATGGTTGAACCCAGAGCAAAGCCAACAGCTAAACCCCAAACAAAAATCTCATTTAGCCCAGGAAATTGGTGATGTGATGGTATATTTAACTATGCTTGGTGCTAAATATGATCTGGACCCCATAGAGTGTGCACAACAAAAAATGCTCCAAAATGCAATAAAATATCCTGTTAAATCATAATATTTCAGATATTTATTGTTCAATACTCAAGCCAAAAAAAACTGTATTTTGTTGACAGTATGAGAAACATGATTCATAAATCTCTCCTATGTCTACACAACAAATTCACCAACTACAAGCATCGTACTCCCCAGGGGAAGACCGTATACTGTTAAGGTTTAATACTACAGATGGGGTTGAATTCCAGTTTTGGTTGACACGTCTTTTCATTAAGAAGTTCTGGCCTAATCTGGTTAGCACCATGGAGGTTAATGTTCAACAACAGACCGAAAGTTCTAATGCTCCCGATTCAAGTTTAAAAGATAAAGTTTTGGGGTTTATGCATCAAGCTGCTGTGGAAAATGCAAATTTTTCAACAGATTACGAGCCTAGTAAAATTCCTTGTCCTCTGGGTGAGTCGCCAATTTTGGTTCATAGAGCTGGCCTTCATGCAAAGGAAGTCAACTCTTTTACCTTAAGCCTTCATCCAGAAGTGGGTTATGGTGTGGAGTTGGGGGTTGATCAAAATTTGCTACATCTTTTGAGTAAGTTGATTCATGACGCTGTAGCCCAAATTGATTGGGGTTTGGTAATCCAAATACCAGGAGTTGAGGTGGGTAGCAGTGGTTCCGTAAGTGGGGATGAAGATCTGCAAGTACGACGGTTGCATTGATGTTATGGATCAATTACAATGACTCTTTTTATAAAATTTGGGAGAAATATTAAATGGCTCAGTCGATATTTTATGATAAACCTGTTCCACTAAATAAAGAAGCACATAAAGATCTAAAGATTGGTCCTAATGAAGGGGGGTTTAGTTTTGCCAAAAACACCAACTCTGTTCTTCTTTCTGGTATGGAGTTCGCCAATGCTGCAAAGGAGTATCCAATAATTTTTATCAAAGCTGGTAAAAGCATTTTACCAATAGCGTTGTTGGGATTCCGTACTGATGAAAATCTATTTATTGATGACGATGGCAAATGGGATGCAAAATATATCCCCGCTTTTGTCCGTCGCTATCCGTTTATTTTATCTGAGGCTCCTGGCAGTGGCGACAAAGATGGCGCAAAAGAGCTGACTGTTTGTATCGATGAGGATTTCCCCGGTCTGAGTACCGAAGAAGGTAGCCCACTTTTTGATGAAGATGGAAACCAGACTGAGCTGTTGAAAAATGCAATATCTTTCTTGCAAGAGTATCAATCTCAATATCAACGCACCGAAATTTTCGTCAACCGTTTGAAAGAGTTGGACCTTCTCACTGGATATACAGCAAATGCCGAGCTTGCCGATGGGGAAAAAATCTCCATGGGTGGCCTGTTTGTAGTTGATGAGAAAAAGTTGATGGAACTAGAGAAGAAAAAAGCCATGGAGCTGTTCCGCTCTGGTGAGTTGAGCTGGGTCTATGCCCATCTTCTCTCTCTATCCAACATGAATGCTGTCATCAGCCGTATGGTACCAAAAAAAGCTGAAGATGCTGAATAAACTCTGAAAACTACACATAACTGGTACAAAAAGCCCCCCAAGGTTAATTCTTTCGGGGGCTTTTTTTTGTAATGGAGAAATACTTCACATTCTAAAAAATGGTCATGACTTAGTAATCTCTCACAGCATAAGAGGTTCACTGTTTGCCATATTTATAAGGGAGTGGAGTTAATGTCTCAGGGTTTAGTTCAAGAAAAAGAGCCACTTATGGGGGAGGTTTCGGCATCTGTAGACGGCCGAGACATTACCCGACCATTTTTTTCCCAATCCTCTCTTATGACACCGCAAGATACGGTTTTGCAGAGTCGCGGGGGAGAGTACTCCCTCTATGAAGATCTCCTCCGTGACGATCAAGTAGCCGCCACCTTTCAACAAAGACGGCTTGCAGTTACCTCAGCGGAGTGGGGGGTGCTGGCTGGTGATGATTCAAAAGAGAGTTTAAAAGCTGCCGATCATCTAAAAGAGATGCTTCTTAATATCAATTGGGACGGTATAACCGATAAAATGCTCTATGGTCTGTTTTATGGGTATGGAGTCGCCGAGTGTATCTGGGAGAGAGAGGGAAATCGTATAGAGCTTAAAGATCTTTTGGTGCGTAAACAGAGACGTTTTGCCTTTGATCATGAAGGTAGATTAATCTTGCGTTTAGTGTCCGATCATAAAGGGGAGTTGTTACCGCAAAAAAAATTCTGGCACTTTTCTGCCGGGGCCGATAACGATGATGAACCCTATGGTTTGGGTTTGGCCCACTGGCTTTACTGGCCGGTATATTTTAAACGCAACGGCATTAAAATGTGGTCAATATTTATGGATAAATTTGGTATGCCAACTGCCAAAGGTTCCTATCCGGCAAATGCAACTGAAGAGGAAAAACAGCGTCTTTTAGCAGCTTTACGGGCTATACAGACAGATTCTGGCATAATAGTGCCCGATGGAATGCAGGTGGAGTTGATAGAGGCTGCCCGTGGGGGAAATGTGAGTTATGAGCTGTTTTTAGATCGTATGAATGGAGCCATTGCCAAAGTTGTATTGTCTCAAACCATGACCACAGAATCTGCTGGTGGGCAGTTTAAAGCCCAGGTACAAAAATCCATTCGAGATGAGGTGCTACGCAGAGATGCAAGGCTCATATCAAACAGTTTTAACAGCACTGTTGCCACATGGTTGACCCAGTGGAACTATCCCGATGCAGCTTCTCCCCGTGTCTGGCGAAGAATTGCCAACGAACAAGATCTCCGCCCTCGTGCCCAACGGGATAAAATTCTCTTTGATATGGGTTTTCGTCCTACCCTTGCCTATATTCATGAGGTCTATGGCGAAGGGTGGCAGGATATGGGCTAACTGATTATGACTCTTTTTTGCTTGGTTTTTTAGTCAGGAATCCAGGGTAAAGCGACTGGTCCGAATAATATGCCCATTATCAGCCAAAACTTTTTATTGGCATTGCGTTTTTGGGCAATATAAAGCAAAAGAAGGCCAAAAAATGCTGAGACTATAATAGCTAAAACATCAACACCAACCAACAAGCTCAGTTTTAATCATTTTACCAAGAGCATCTATAAAAATAGGGGAGTCGTTCAGGCACGGTACAACGTGACACTGCTCTCCTCCTGCTGCAAGAAAACTTTTTTTACCTGCAACGGCAATTTCTTCCAAAGTTTCCAGGCAATCAGCCACAAAACCTGGACATATAACCACTAGCTGTTTTATCCCCTCACTGGGGAGTTGGAGCAGCGTTTTGTCGGTTGCTGGTTTCAGCCACTCCTCTTTGCCAAAACGGGACTGAAATGTAATGCGCCACTGCTCTTTGGGAATATTGAGGGCTTTGGCTAGAAGTTGGGCGGTTGTTCTACACTGGGATGCATAGGGGTCCCCTTCATCTTCGTGGCGTTGGGGTAGACCGTGAAAAGTGAAGAGATAAAACTGCTTGGATTTAGGTTGTCTATGTTTTTTTATCTGATTAGCCAGAGCATTTATGTAGAGCTGGTTGCTATAAAAAGGCCGGGCAAAACGGATGGTGGGAATAGATCTTTTTTTGGCAAAATAGTGGCTGATGGCATCTAGCCCCGAGCCAGTTGTTGTGGCTGAAAATTGTGGGTAGAGGGGGTAAACCAATAGCTTTTCTACGCCACATTCCAACATTTCATCTAGCACTTGGGAAATGCCGGGGTTGCCATAACGCATAGCAAAACGTATTTGCATATCCCTACCCAGAAGAGACTCTACACCAACTGCCTGTTGTTGGGTAAAGTGGAAGAGGGGTGAAAGGTTGTTATCTTCTCGCCATACCTGTTTATAAAGAGCAGCAGAACGGGCAGGGCGACGACGCAGGATAATTCCGTGGAGTATGGGTAGCCATAACCAACGTGGAGTATCAACAACCCTGGGATCTGATAAAAATTCTGCCAGATAGGTTTTTACTGCCTCCTTGGTCGGGGCATCCGGTGTTCCCATTTGCAATAGCAGTACGCCAATTGTAGATTTACTCACGGCTAAAAATGCTCCAAATTTATAAAACTACCAAGTGATCTTTGTCTTTTCGTGCTTATTCCCTTATCTTCATCAAATACAACTCTCTCACATAATGACATTTAGGTTATGACACAGCAATCTTTTCCCCGATTAATGATAGCAGCTCCTAGTAAGAGTTCTGGTAAAACCTTGCTGTCCATTGGTTTGGTAGCTGCTTTGACGAAACGGGGCATGGATGTGCAGCCCTTTAAAAAAGGCCCGGATTTTATTGATCCCCGCTGGTTGACCTATGCTGCCTGCGGTCGTGAATGTCGTAATCTGGATATTTTTTTAATGGGTAGAGAGGTGGTCTTTGAGCTTTTCTGCAAAAATGGGGCAAATTCTGACATATCAATAATTGAGGGTAATCACGGTCTTTTTGATGGCCAGGACATAGAAGGGGGAGATTGTGGAGCGGGACTAGCTGCATTGTTGCAGGTTCCTGTTCTGCTGGTGGTGGATTGTCGGGGTTTTGCCCGTGGTATAGCACCGTTGGTGAGTGGTTTACTGAATTTTCCCGGTGGGGAACATATAAAAGGGGTGATATTGAATAATGTCGCTACACCTCGCCATGAAAAACGTCTGCGAGCAGCTATGGAACGCTATTGTGATCTGCCTATATTGGGAGTGCTCCCAAGAAACCCCAATGTGGTAATTGATGAGAGGCATCTGGGTTTAGAGCCTGTTGGAGAGCGAGAAGAGCTTGGAGAGCGCATTACGGTAATAGGAGATTTTATCGCCCAACATGTTGATCTTGATGGTATTGTCGCTCTGGCTAATAGAGCATCTGACCTTAATGTGCCACCTGCCAGCAAACAGAACCACCAAGCTGGAGAGCCAGTTAGGGTAGCTTATGCTGCTGATCGAGCTTTCCACTTTTATTATCCAGATAATCTTGAAGCTCTGCAACAGGAGGGGGTGGAGTTGATTCCGTTCTCTATGTTGCAAGATGAAAAACTACCCGAAGTTGATGGTCTGTTTATCGGTGGTGGTTTTCCAGAAATGTTCATGGAGGAGTTGGCGGCTAACCGATCCATGATGTCTGATATCCGCCAGCAGGTTGATCTTGGTCTGCCAGTCTATGCAGAGTGTGGCGGTCTGATGGTTTTAGCCCAGCAGATCCAATGGAAAGATCGGGTAGCCAGTTTTGCCGGGGCTATTCCTGTTGATATTGTTATGCATGCTCGACCTCAGGGATATGGGTTTATGGAGTTAACAGGAAGTGGGGAGTTGTCTTGGCCTGCTGTGGGTCAGAATGTTCGCTGTCACGAATTTCACTATTCTAAGGTGGTGCGAATTGGGGAGGGGGTTAAATTTGCCTACAAAGTTAAAAGAGGTTTTGGTGTTGATGGTCATTGGGATGGTATTCTTTATAAAAATGTTTTTGCATCCTATGCCCATATTCACGCTGCAAGTGAAAAGGGTTGGGCAAAGTTTTTAGCCAGTTTCTGGCGACAAAACAGGATAAACATATCCAAATAATTTTTTGTAAAAAGCAGATTATCCATTTCAATATTATTAGATCGTGATATACTAATATAGTTAATTTTAGATAGCGAGGGTTTGCGTTAAGAGACCTTTACCTTTATTTTTCAGTAATTTTAAAATTTTAGACTATCTTTTGTTGGGTTGTTTTCTCCCACCATCAAGCAATAGAGGAAGAGAGAGTATGAAATTAGCAGTCTGCATCTATGAAGGGCCATATAACCATGAGGCTTCGGATAGTGCCTATCATTTTATCAAAGCGGCAATTGATAAAGGGCATGAAATCCGGGGTATTTTCTTTTACCATGACGGAGTTTACAACGTCACAAAATTGATGGAGCCACCCCAGGATGATCGGCATATTGCCAATCGTTGGTCGGAGTTGGGCGCAACAGGTATAGATATTGTTGTCTGTATCGCTGCTGCCAAACGCCGTGGCATCGTGGATGATGTCTTAGTCGATAACGTGCGGATTTCGGGTCTGGGTCAATTGACCATGATGGCTATCGAAGCTGACCGCATGGTGACCTTTGGGGATTAAGGAGATACGTCAAAATGTCGGATGATATCAAAAAAATTATGTTCACCGTCCGCAATGCTCCTCACGGCACGATTTATGTGTATGAGGGCCTTGAGGTCAAACTCATTATGGCTGCTTACGATGCTGACATCTCCGTTGTCTTTATGGATGATGGTGTCTATGCGCTAAAACAGGGCCAGAATACCGATGAACTTGGTATTAAAGGGTTTGAGAAGACCTATGGCGTGTTTGTAGATTATGAAATTGAAAATGTCTTTGTCGATAAACAGTCCATGGAAGATCGTGGTATGACTGTTGATGATCTTCTGGTCATAGGTGAAGATGAAGATACAGAAGCACCCATCAAGCCAAAAGTGGTGGATGCTGCTGAAATCGCAGCCATGATGGCTGAACAACATAACATTATGAGCTTTTAAGGGGAGTTGACAATGCTTCATACCGTAAATAAATCTCCCTTTCAAAATAGCACCCTGGAGAGTTGCCAACGTTTTATAAACAAAGGCGACGTTCTTCTTCTCATTGAAGACGGGGTATATGGTGCTGTAGCTGGTTCTGCTAAATCTGCTATTGTTGAAGGGGCTATCCAATCTGGTACTGAGGTTTATGCCTTGAGTGCCGACTTAAAAGCACGGGCAATTACCAACTTGATTGCTGGTGTACAGATTACTGACTATGCGGGTTTTGTAGATTTTGTTGAAAAACACAAAACCCACTCCTGGTTGTAGTCAACTTTTTTAAAAAAGTTTCGTTCCGCCCCTCTTTAACCGGAGGGGCTGGTTCGGTTTGTTTTTAAACTTGGGTTCGCTTCTCCTTGTTTTGAACCATTTGTAATAGTTCTAGGAGGCAGTATCCGTGAGGTCTCTTCAATCACATCCCTTAAAGTTTACTGTGTTGTTGGCTTTGGTCTGGGCTTTTGTCTTGGTTTTGCCAACCATGGTTGTAGCCAGCGGTTCTGGTGCTGATGTAACCCAGCATTCTAAATCTGCTTATACTGGTGGCCCCCCCCAATTAGAAAATGCCAAAGGTGAAGCCTGTATACGTCCGAGTGATTGGATGCGCAGAAATCACATGGATTTTTTAAAGCACCGTCGTGCACAGACTGTCAGAGAAGGTCTGCGTATTCGCTCTGAGAGTCTTATCAAATGTGCTGAGTGTCACCAGAGTCGTGAGAAATTTTGTGATCAGTGCCATAACTATGTGGGTGTAGCTCCTGATTGTTTTGAGTGCCACTCTTATCCTAAATAACCCCAGATATTTTTTTGCATCTGCGTTTAATATAGTTTTAAATCTAAACAGGGATTTATACCATGACCATGGATAGAAGAACGGTTTTGGGCTTGGGTGGTGTTGCAACAGCCGGGGTTGTGTTGGCTCCCGGCATGACTCTTATCGCCGCTCCCCCACCGGATAAGACTGAAGCCTCTAGCGACCAACGTTGGGCCATGCTTATTGATGTCAATAAGTGCGACTCAAACTGTACTGCATGTACCAAGGCTTGTCGTCAAGAGAACAATGTGCCTCTGTTTGGCGATCCAAACCGTGATATTCACTGGATTCGTAAACTGGAAATTCGTGACAAAGAGCACCGTCGCCCCAGTGTTAGTCTGCCAGTGATGTGTAACCATTGCGAAAATCCACCTTGCGCCCATGTATGCCCAACTCAAGCAACCTTTATACGTAAGGATGGTATTGTTCTGGTAGATAAACATCGCTGTATTGGATGTCGTTATTGTATGTTGGCCTGTCCTTATAAAGCTCGTTCATTGGTTTATCATGAAACCAGTAGAAATGAGGATAGCAATCCTGAAGTACCTATTAGGGCTAAAGGTGTGGTGGAAAAATGTAATTTTTGTGTTCATTTAGTAGATGATGGCAAACAGCCTGCATGTGTGCAGGCCTGTAGAAATGAGGGCAAACATGCGATGATTTTTGGTGATCTAAATGATCCACAATCAGAAATTTCTGTCAAAATCCGCACTGTTAAGACACAAACTATAAGAGCAGATTTGGGTCTTAAACCACACGTTCATTATGAAGGGCTATAGGGGGTCGATATGTTAAGTAATTTTACCGCAATTGAAGGCCGCTCTTTTGGCTACTGGAAGTTGGTTACATTTTTTGCTGTGCTCATATTAATGGGTGCTGGTGCTTTTGTGGCTGTAGAGATTCATGGTCACGGTATTACAGGCATGAACAACAAAATTGCTTGGGGTGTACCCCATGTTTTTGCTATCTCTATGCTGGTTATGGCATCTGGTGCTCTTAATCTCGGCTCTATGTCTACGGTGTTTGCTGTTAAGCAGTTTAAGCAGTTTGGGCGTTTTTCAGCATTTTTAGCAATTGCACTGTTAATTGGTGGCTTGGCGGTGTTAATGTTGGATTTAGGCCGTCCAGACCGACTGCTTCTCACCATGATGCATATGAACTTTACCTCAATGTTCACATTGAACGTTTTTCTCTATTCTGGTTTTATCATCATCTGTTTTCTTTACCTCTGGAGCATGTTTGAGTATCAGCAATATACCAAGGTAATTGGAAGTGCTGCTTTTATGTGGCGGGTTATTTTGACCACTGGTACAGGTTCCATTTTTGGTGTTCTTCATGCCCGTGAGGTGTTTCATTCTGCCCTTACTGCACCGACCTTTGTTGCCCTTTCTCTATCTTCAGGTACGGCTATATCCATAATATTGCTTGTTACAACTTTTAAACATACCAAAAGAAGGTTGGATGATATAGTGGTGTTTGGCCTTCGCAATGCTTTGATTTTCTTTACCCTGTTGGTAGCATATCTGTTGGTTGTAGAAAAATTCACCAAATTTTATTCTCCAGCTTTTTATGATGTGCAGAACTGGATCTTAACTGGTCCTTACTCTTGGCTTTATCTGTTAGGTGTTTGGGGTGCTGCTATATTGATTCCACTGGGCATTCTTTTTCACCCAAGCAGAGGTAATAGCGTTAAAGGTGTGCTTTGGGCATCGATTTCAGCGGTAATTGGCACTTTTGCTTTAGTTGCTCATATACTTCTGGCTGGACAAGCTTATCCTCTTAACATGTTTCCAGGTTATGAGGTTTCCAGTGTCTTTTTAGATGGAGTTACAGCAACTTATACTCCTACTTCTGTTGAGTATATTCTAGGATTCGGTGGAATAGCTGTTGCAGGTATTATCTATCTGTTGGGTATAAAATTCTTCCGTATGCTGCCGGACAAAGCGGTTGCACCAGAAGGTTATGAGTTACCTTGGAACCCATAAGGTTTTAGGTTAAACAGTCCAATAAAAAAAACCCCGTCTATCATAAGTCGGGGTTTTTTTTGTTTTGCACGTTAAAAATTTAGACTAGATTCGGCAGTTGGTAGTGTGTTGCGACAACAGCCGAATCTAAAATGATAGCTACTCTAGAGCTTGGGCCAAATCATCGCAAATATCTGTTGCAGACTCCAACCCTATAGAGAATCTGACCAGACCCTTGGTTATCCCTGCTGCATTTCTTGCCTCTTCACTCAATTTGGAGTGGGTTGTTGAGGCAGGGTGGGTAACAAGGGTTTTTACATCTCCTAGGTTGGCAGTTATGGTTGCTAATTGCAGGCGATCTATAAAATCATAAGCTCGCTTTTTGCTCTCCATTTCCACACAGACCAAACCACCATAGGCTTTCATCTGTTCCCGAGCCAAAGCGTGTTGTGGATGGCTTGAAAGGCCGGGATAGTTTACCTTTCCGGTTAGTTTTGGATGCCTGTTTAAAAATATAGCAACTTTCATGGCGTTTTCGCAGTGGCGTTCCATACGCAGGGGCAGGGTCTCTATGCCTTTGTATAATACCCAAGCGTTAAACGGCGACAAAGTGGGGCCAGCATTGCGAAGAATAGGGTATATGTGCTCTAAAAGTAGCTCCTCATTACCAACTACCACTCCACCAAGTACTCTACCTTGCCCGTCTAAATATTTGGTTGCAGAGTGGACGACAATATCAGCACCTAGCTCAAGAGGTTTTTGCAGATATGGGGTACTAAAGACATTATCCACCACTACTAAAATATTATGCTTTTTTGCAAGACGGCAAAGAGCCTCTAGATCTACCAACTCCAGAGTTGGGTTAGATGGTGTCTCAACAAAAAAAATCTTGGTTTGGGGACGGATTGCCTCTCTCCAACTAGGTAAATCTCTAAGTGTGACCTGGGTTACATCTATGTTTAGCTTCGCCAACAGGTTATTTGCTATATTTATTGTAGAACCAAACACTGAACGGCTTAAGACCATATGATCTCCAGCTTGCAACAGACCCAGAAACACTGATGTGATGGCAGCCATGCCCGATGCCATGGCAATACCCTTCTGCCCACCCTCCAGAGCAGCAATACGCTCTTCAAAGGCGGTTACCGTGGGGTTGGTAAAGCGGCTGTAGAGGTTGCCATCTTCATCTCCGGCAAAAACATCACAAGCCTGCTGGGCAGAGTTGTAGGCAAAACTAGAGGTGAGAAAAATTGGGAGGCTGTTTTCTCGCTCTAAAGTTTGTTTGCGACCCGAATGGATTGCCGTAGTTGCGATATCTAGAGGTTTTACAGTATTTTTTTTAGCTTTTTTCATTATATAAACCCAAATTGTTGGTTACTGTTGCAGAATAAAATAACAATAAAAAAACCGATAAGATAGTAAATACGTTGACTGTGTAACCAGTCAATGATAGATCATAACGCTTGTTGGGCCCGCGTGGCGGAACTGGTAGACGCTGCGGACTTAAAATCCGTTTCCCTTGGGAGTCCCGGTTCGATTCCGGGCGCGGGCACCAACTTTATTAAAAATCTAAATTTACTCCCGCCAAAAACATCAATTTATTTCTGTATTTCAAAAATCAGTCGGATCGTTTTTTTGTGAAACATAAAGCTACACGTCACACCACCCTAACCGAAAATGGGGCCAAGGTTTGTAAAATTTTGCAACGCTCTGGCTTTTATCCTCATCCTGGTCATATTAGTGGTCGCTCGGGTCGTGGTGGCGAGATGCGGGTAAAAATTTCTGCTGATCGTGGCCGTACCCGTATTCGAGTGGCTGGCGGTGGTGTTCAGGAAATCTTTCTCTATGGTAGTGTAGATCTTGAAATGGTTGTATCCTCTCTCAGTGATGTTTTGGGCCGTCAGGCAATTGAAACTGTTACCTCATCTTCTATTTTTCATCAAAAAGTATAAATATTTATAGCAGTTCTAAATAACTTTCAATAAGTAGAGGTTATGGGTGACCGTTATTTTTAATGAGCAATATTTGTATACGAAAACATCAGCTTGAAATAGTATTGCTGCATATATTCTGGCTTTACCTTTCTTTATGAAGAAAATTTACCAAAATGTAGGTGAAATACTTATAAATACATATACATAAAATGATAGTTGCAATTAATTGCTTTACGTAATTGTTAGCTTAACCGATAGTGGGTGAATAGGAAGATAGCTTGGGTTTAAAAATTGTTGCCTGGTCCCGATTCTGCAAGGTATTGGAGTAATTTGCATGATGTTTGAAAGTCGAGAATCTTTAGTAAACTACATAGGCGACAAACCTATTGTGCACCCTAAACTAACTGCATCTAGTGTAATTGGTAGGATGTACCGTAGAGTGTTAAGTGGTTTTTGTCTCTCTAGCTTTGCTGGTTTGCTTCTTGCCATAATGCTTCTACCTACAATTGTGCTTGCCGGATCTTCTGCCCCTTCCAAAGTAAAGGTTAGCTTTAAACAGACACTCAGTGAGGCGTTAGCAGGAAATATCAAAGCCCAAAATCTTGTTGGAACCATGCTTGTTGTCGGACTTGATACAGCTAGAAATTCCCGTGCCGCAGCCTCTTGGTTTGAAATTACTGCTGCCCGTGGTTCCGCAGAAGGCCTATTAAATTTAGGTATGCTCTATCTAATTGGTGATGGGGTAGAAGAAGATACAAAAAAAGCTGCAAAATTGATAGAATCCGCTGCTTTGAAAGGATATTCAAAAGCGCAAAATTTAATTGGTTATTTTTATGAGCAGGGGATAGGGGTTAATGCCGATCATAATGAAGCGGTTAAATGGTTTAACTTGGCAGCTATCAGTGGCAGTGTAGAGGCAAAAAATAATTTAATCCGTTTAGGTCTTCCCGTACCTCCTACCGATCTTACCCCACCAAAAAAGCAAGAGCCAAAAATAGAATCACCTAAAAAGAAGATGGTGCTGCCAAGAGGTGGTCTTGTAGCTAAACAGTCCACGCCCATGCCAGCAACAAGACCACCTTTAACTCAATCACAGTTAAGCAAAGAGAATCCTGCTTTAGCTTCAAACAGCCCAGCAACAAAAGATGATGCCCCCAGCAAAAAGGTTATTACCCCAGAGGACGAGCGCAAAGCCAGAGATGTATTAGGTACTACACTGGCAGTTAATGCTAAAAAACCAATTGATATGGTGGCAACAGCAGGCTGGTTTTATGCAGCAGCGCAAAAAGGTGATCCTAAAAGCCAGATTGAACTTGGCATGATGTATCTGGTTGGCTTGGGTGTAAAAGAGAGCCCAACCCATGCTGCTCACTATTTTAATCTTGCAGCCCAAGAGGATAACCCTGAGGCCCAAAGGCTATTAGCAAGCCTTTATAATTTGGGGGAAGGTGTTAAGTATGATCCGGCACAAGCTCTTAAATGGTTTATGTTAGCTGATGGTCAAGATATTAAAAATGCACAACCAGAACATAAACTTTTGCTATCTACCTTAACTCCAGAACAGATTGCCTGGGCAAATAGTGAGGTACAGCTTTTTCGTGCCAACAGGGTGGCAAAATTAAAAGCCATTGCCGAAGCCCAAGCCAAAGCAATGGCTGCGGCAAAACGTTTTGAAGATGCCAGAAAAGCAGCCGCGATAAGTTTGGCTGAATTTAAAAAAGCTGAAGCTATCCGTATTGCAAAGGAGAAAAAGGAAGCTGCTATTCGTATGGCAGAGGCCAGAAGACTAGAATCCATTCGCCTTGCCAAAGAGATAAAAGCTGAAGCAATTCGTCAGGCTCAATATAAAAAAGAGGCGGCAATTCGTTTAGCAAAACTTAGGGCTGAAAAAATTCGTAAGATGGCGGCTGCCAAAAGGGCAAGAGAAGAGAAAATTCTTGCTAAAATTGAAGCCAGAGAAGAGGCCTATGCCAAATTTATAGCTAAAGCAGAGGCCGAAGTTCTAAGAAGAGCAGAAGAAAAAGCGGCCCAAATGCAACGTCAAGCCGATGCAAGGGCAAAAAAAGCCCAACAAATTATTGCGGCTCGTAAAAAGGTTGATGCTGATTTTCGGGCTAAAATTAAGGCTGAGGTGCAGCGTAAAGCAGAGGAAAAGGCAGAAGAGTTTCGTCGTTTGGCCCAAGAGAGGTCCGAAAAATCCGCCAAGATTCTTGCAGCAAGACAGAAGCAGGCCCAAGAGCTAAAAGCCAGGGAAGATGCCAAAAATGCTCTAATAAGGGCGCAAGCAGAGGCTAAACAGGCCCAAGAAGCCAAGTTAAGGGCTGAAGCAGAGGCTAAACAGGCCAAAGAGGCTAAATTGCTGGCAGCAGCAGAGGCCAAAAAGGAGCAAAAGGCTGAGTTAAATACAACTGCTAAAGTTAACAATATTCCGGCAACTAAGTTAACTGCTGCCCAAGAGGCGGAGTTAACAGCTCAGGCAGACGATCTGCATCCGCCCCAAGAAAAAGATATTTACAAGTTGGATGATGATCAAGGGATAAGAGCAAAGCAGGTACAGGCTATCCTTGAGGCCCAATCTGTAGCTGATATAGCCCTGCGTAGTGAAGCTGAAGAAAAGGCGATTATAGCAGCCGAGAAAAAAGCTGCAAAAATTCGTCTTAATGTCAAGAAAAACAGCCCTCAAGAAAATGTAGCTGTTGCCAAGGGTAAGAGTGATGCTGAGATACTTGCCAAAATTGAGGCTGAGGCCAACCGTATAGCTGATGAAAAAGCAGCAGAAATTCGTAAGTTGGGGGAAGAGAAGTTAGCTAGAGAGAGAGAAATTCTTGCTCAAATTGAAGAGCGGGAAATCATAGCTGCCAAAAAATGGCAGGAAAATCAAAGAGATGCCAAACAGTGGGCAAAAGCTGAAATGCAAAGGCGGGAAAGAATTCTTGCTGAAATTGAGGCCAGAGAGATTTTTGCAGCTAACGCATGGGAGCAGGATTCTGTAAACTATCCCGAGCCTGATGATGAAAATTATCCTAAGGTTACAAAAAGACGTAGTCGTACCATAAAATTACAGCAACCAAGGCCATTGACAACCTTTCTGCCACGGGTGAGGGCGGCAAAACCATCCGTAAATGTGGCTGGCAATCTCCCTATGGCTAAGACTACCCACCTTCCAAAAGCAAAAGTAAAATATTGGCCCCAAGCTAAAACCAGCAGTGTTCCAAAACTGCGGGCTAAGACAAAATATTTAGATGCTGCCATTGCCAAAGCCAATAGTTCTCATCCCACAGTTAGCCCAACACTGGTAAATGTTTATGGGGGAGTGAAAAAAACTGTAACAAAGTTGCATGATTCTAAAGGCAGAAAAAGTTATGTATTTGATAACTCCAACGGTGTTGGTGCTTGGGTTGTGCCTCCAGGTTCCAAATTTAATAGCCATCCAGAGATAAATAATCTTTCGGCTCTACCCAATGGCAGACCACCTGCTCCACGAAAAAGAATAGGACCGTTGCTGCATCCACCCTCTTTCCCTAAAGTCACTGCCAATGATATTAAACGGGCATCAGTGGTAGCTGATTTGGGAAAAACCGCACTGAAACAGAATAATTTTGTGGATGCTTTGGCCCACTACAGGATTGCCTATAAGATTGATCCTACCAATCTGGACCATATTCACAACGCTGCCTCCTTGACTTTGGCAGCCAAAGAGGGTGATCTGGCCCTACCCCTATTTCGTCAAGCAGCCCGTTTAGCAGCGGTTGCGGGAAAAAGTGCCGATGCAGCCCTATATAACTATCAAATCAGCCAAATTTTAGCTCGTGAGCCAGAGTGGGTAGATAAAAAACTGGTTGCAGCAGGAGCCATTACCCAGAAAAAGTCTAAGGTGGTTGGGGAGCTGTCAAACCTTCTGGAGTTGGCAATTAGCCATGCAGAGGCAGGAAGATTACCCCAAGGTATTAATTTTGGTAAGCAAGCTCTGGTTATGGCCCAACATAACCTTGGCAAAAGCCATGCTGTATCTATAATGGCTGAGAGGCAGCTTGGAGAGATTTATCTGCAACAAGGCGATATAGCAGGGGCGAAGAGCCTTTTTAACCAAGCTATTGAACATGCGACCATATCCCTTGGTAAAAATCATCCAGAGACACTTACTATCTACACCCTTTTGGCAAACCTTCATGAACAGCAGATGGAGCTTGAAGAGACAGCCGAGATTTTGGAAATGGTGCAAAGAGGTTATGACGAAAGCCTTGGTAAGAACCATCCGATATCTCTTCGCAACAGCCTGTATTTAGCAAGAGTTTATCAAAATCTTGCTAAATCTAAAAAGGGTGAGACTCTCTTGAGAGATAGCTGTCTTGCTTATGAAAAGAGCTTTGGCTTTCAACATGCTGAAACAGGTGAATGTTTAGTTCAGTATGCTGCATCCGCATTTGCCCAAGGAGAATTTTCAACAGCCATTGCCAATTATAAACAGGCAACGCAAATTTTGCAGGGTTCCCTATCTGAGGGCAGTCCTGCGCTTTTGGAAAGTCAAGCTGGTCTTGCCAAGGCTTATCACAAACTCGGCAAAATCAAAGAGGCTAGAATGATAATTGCAAATGTTATCCGCTTAGGTGAGGCAAAGCCCAAGGATAACGCTAAATTGTTAGATGATGCCCACCTAACCCAAGCTCGTCTGTTGATGGATGCCGGAAAATCTAAATAGCTCTGAGAGCTTGTGAAAAAATGAAACCCTACTGCGAACGCCCCAAATTCACCCCCCGCACCATGTCGAAACGTGCCA
>JADFYX010000109.1 GCA_015232795.1 Magnetococcales bacterium | reverse complement strand
GATCATCAAGGTTTATAACACCTTTTTCAGCCAGCATAAAAGCCACATCATCGTTTAAGCCTGAGAGCTGTAGCAGAAGAGAGTGTTGAAGTACCAGCTACTGCTGATGATGTTCAAGAAGAGGCAATCCAAGAGGTTGTTGAAGCCCCTGAGGCGGTTGAGGTAGTCGAAGCTGCTGCCGCAGAAAAAGCAGTAGAAGCTGCCGCAGTTGCCAAGAAAGAAAAGGAAATTGCTGCAAGTAAAAAACCCAAGAAAAAACTGAGCAAATCCCAGCGTGAAGAGGTAGCTCGGAGTAAGACAGAAGCTCTGGTTGCCAAACGTCTCTCCCAGTTAGAAGAGTTAAGGGAGCAGAAAAAGGTTTTAGAGGCAAAGGCTGCCTCCCAAGGTGATGAGGGGCAACCCCGCAAGACCCTTAAAACAAGAGTAAAACGCAAAGGCAAAAACGCAGTTAACAAAGATGCCGACACAACTAATCAGGCACCTCAAAGTAAACGTCGTGGTGGTAAGTCTTCTCGGGGAAGGAGACAGCCAGAGGTTCCAGCAGCACCGATAGTACCAGTGGTACGTGAAGTTATTATTCCTGAGGTGATTACCGTTGGTGAGTTATCTAGCCGGATGGCGGTTAAAGCATCAGAGGTTATCAAACTTCTCTTTTCACAGGGTATGATGGTGACTATCAACGAGGTATTGGATCAAGATACCGCTGTTTTGATGGTTGAAGAGTTAGGCCATAAGCCTAAAATAGTTTCTGAGGCTGCCACCATTGATGCTGAACTAGCCGAGGCAGTGGACACTGAGGAGCAGTTGACCGTACGCTCTCCTGTTATCACAGTCATGGGTCACGTCGACCATGGTAAAACCTCACTTCTCGATGCTATTCGCAGAACCGATGTTACTTCCCGTGAATTTGGCGGAATTACCCAACATATCGGTGCTTATCAGGTTAAGTTGGCCAACGGTGCTGCCATCACTTTCATTGATACTCCCGGACATGCAGCATTTACGGCAATGCGTTCCCGTGGGGCCAAGATGACCGATATTGTTATTTTGGTAGTTGCAGCCGATGACGGTGTAATGCCACAAACAATTGAGGCTATCCATCATTCAAAAGCGGCTGGTGTACCTATTGTTGTTGCGGTAAACAAAATGGATGTTCCGGCAGCTAACCCAGATCGGGTTATGCAGCAGCTAAGTGAGTATGAACTTGTCCCGGAAGAGTGGGGTGGCGAGACAATTTTTTGTAAGCTTTCCGCCAAGACTGGAGAGGGTATTACCGAGCTAGAAGAGATGTTGCTGCTCCAGGCAGAGATGTTGAACCTACAGGTTAATACCAATAAAACAGCTCGTGGAGCCATTGTTGAGGCCAAGCTGGACAGAGGACGTGGTTCTGTTGCTACCTGTTTGGTACAAAGTGGTATGTTGCGGGTTGGTGATATTTTTGTGGTTGGTCTGGAGTGGGGTAAAATTCGTAACCTGATCAACGACCGGGGTGAGTCTGTTATGGAGGCTGGACCCTCTACTCCTATCGAAATTATCGGACTATCCGGTGTTCCGGCAGCGGGTGATGAGTTGATCACCGTACCGGACGAGCGTCGCGCCCGTGAAATTGCCAGCTTTAGACAGCGCACCTTAAAAGAGAAAGAGCGGGCTAAAACAGCACCTTCCAGCATGGATGATATCTTTACCCAGATTCAAGATGGTGAACTTGCCGAGGTTAATGTTGTTATCAAAGGTGATGTTCGTGGTTCTGTTGAGGCAGTATCTGATGCGTTGATGAAGATCAAGCATGATGAGATTAGGGTTAAAGTTATCCATACCGGAGTTGGTGGCATCAACGAATCAGATGTCATGTTGTCTCTGGCCTCAGGAGCATTGGTTCTTGGCTTTAACGTGCGTGCCGATGCCAAAGCCCGTGAGTTGGCTAAACGAGAGAAAATTTCTTTAAGCTTCTATACGGTAATCTATGATCTGATTGACGATATTACCAAGGCTATGGAAGGTCAGCTTAACCCGAAAGAGCGTGAAATACAGTTGGGTCATGCTGTAGTACGTGAGGTGTTCCGTATCACCAAGGTTGGTAATGTTGCTGGTTGTATGGTCACAGATGGTCACATGGCCAGTAAATCCCAGATGCGAGTTTTCCGAGATGATGTTGTCATCTATGATGGTCACATCTCAGCATTGCGACGTTTTAAAGATGATGTTAAAGATGTTCGCGAGGGTATGGAGTGTGGAATCAGTCTAGATAAATATAGTGATCTTAAGGCTGGTGATATAATTGAAGCTTACACGGTAGAAGAGATTAAACAGACTATTGGGTAATTTTTTTCCTAGGAATCTGCAATGATGCAGGTAGGCACACTGGAGATTATTCTTGATCTTGGTGGGATTCATTCTCTCAAACAAAAACGCGGCATCATCAAAGGGCTTCTTTCTAAAATAAGGAAAAAGTTTGAGGTTGCGGCAGCAGAGATAGCTGAACAGGATACAATCCGTTCCACATGTTTGGGATTTAGTGCTGTGGGTAATGATGCTTCGATGTTACAGAGTAGACTGCAAAAAATAGTGAACTTTATTGAACTGGACGGACAGACTGTTATCATAGACTTTCGCATGGATATACTTTGATGAGTGTCCGCACTGACCGGGCAAGTGGCCTGATTCGTAAAGAGATTGCTCTCATGCTTTTAGGGGGGGAGATTCATGACCCACGCTTAAGTGGCGTAGTTTCAATTACCGATGTTGAAATGAGTCGTGATCTGCAATATGCAACCGTATACTTTACCATGTATGGCGGTGAGCAAGCCGAAGGACTTGAGGGGTTGAAGAGTTCTGCTGGGTTTATTCGGCGGCAACTGGGGCGGAAATTAAAAATGCGCCGGGTTCCAGAGTTACGGTTTAAGTCCGATAACTCTATGGTGCAGGGTGAAAAAATAGACCGTTTGTTAAACTCTATTGATATTCCGCCAGCAGATGAGGGAGACGAGTAGATAGTGGGACGCAGGATGCGTAAAGGTCTGCCCATAAATGGTTGGCTTGCTATACATAAAGAGGTTGGGATGACCTCTACCCGTGTGGTTGAGGCTGTACGGAGGATAACTAAAGCAGCAAAAGCTGGTCATGGTGGTACTCTTGATCCTTTTTCCGAAGGACTGCTGCCCATTGCTCTTGGTGAGGCAACCAAGGCTCTGGCTATGGTGTTAGAAGGTGACAAAGCCTACTGCTGTTGGGTAAGGTTTGGTTGGGAGACCGATAGTGGAGATCCCACCGGAACCGTAACTCAAGAGGGTGGAACTCCTCCCGGCCGCTATGCGCTATTAGAGGCTTTAAAGGCTTTTTTGGGTGAGCAAGATCAAGTTCCTCCTGCCCACTCCGCAATTCACATCAACGGCGAAAGAGCTTACGAACGTGCCAGACGTGGTGAGGTTGTGGATATGCCCACCAGGAGGGTGGTTTTTAATGAGCTAACCTTAGAAGATTACACTGATGGGTTGGCAAAAATTTCGGTAAAATGTGGCAAAGGGACGTATATGCGCTCTTTAGCCAGAGATTTGGGAAGGTATTTGCACTGCCCGGCCCACTTGGAACAGCTATTGCGAACCAGAACTCTAGGTTTTGAGTTAAATGATGGTATAACACTGGATAGTTTAGCTGATGCGGTACGTGATAACCGCTTGGACAATTTTTTGTATCCCGTGGATCGGGTGCTGGACGACATCCCGGCACTGCGATTGCGTGATGAAGTTTGGCACAAAATAGTTAACGGTCAGTCCGTTTGGGTTGATGCTATAGGGTGTGAAGGGACAGATATGGTTCGTCTTTTAACACCCGAAGGCATATTTGGAGCTGTGGGGACACTTTCTGCCGCATCTGCAAAAGATTCTCGACGGCTCTGTAAACCAAAAAGACTATTCCATTTATCTTGATTTTTGTATCTTTTTACACATTCAGGTTAAAGGGCCAGACAATTTTTTCGGTTTCACACAAAGTATAATATTTTGTGGGTTGCCTAACCCAAACATAGATGAAGGAGTGAACCGATGTCGATTACAGCAGAACGAAAACAGGAGTTGATTAAAGAGTTTGCCATAGTAGAAGGTGATACTGGCTCACCAGATGTGCAAGTTGCTATTCTGACCGAGCGAATCAATAATTTGACCGAGCATCTTCGTGGTAACATGAAGGATCACCACTCCCGGCGTGGTTTGCTCAAAATGGTTGGTTTGCGCCGTCGTTTGTTGGCATATATCAATCGCAAAGATCCAGCGCAATATCAAAAAATGCTTAAGCGGTTGAAGCTGCGTAAGTAAAAGTTATGCCGAACTTGTTAATGGGTGCAACTGAATTGCAGCCATTAACAAGTTCGGTTTTTTATTTCAGGCAACTTACGATAATTAATAGCCCAATTTGTGGGACTGTTAATTGTAGTGAGTTGCCTGGGTTCATATCTTATTATAAGAGACCTATATATGTTTAATATTACTAGAAAAACAATTAAAGTTGGTAGGGATGAAGTTATCCTTGAGACAGGCCGGATTGCAAGACAGGCTAACGGGTCGGTTTTGGTCACCATTGGCGAGACAGTAGTTTTGGTTACAGCCACAGCGGAAAAAGAGCAACGTCCCGGCATGGATTTTTTCCCACTTGGCATCCATTATCAAGAAAAAACCTGGGCAGCAGGCCGTATTCCTGGTGGCTTCATCAAGCGTGAAACACGGCCAAGTGAGAAGGAAATTTTAACCTCACGATTGATTGATCGCCCTTTGCGTCCTCTATTTCCCAAGGGATTTGCACTGGATACCCAGGTGGTTTGTACAGTTCTATCTTACGATGGGGTAAACCAGCCTGATATTGCAGCTATGATTGGAGCTTCGGCTGCTCTTTCTATCTCTGGTCTACCTTTTAACGGACCTATTGCTGGAGCAAGGGTGGCTTTTATCGATGATAAATTAATTCTCAATCCTACTTGGGAAGAGATGGCTGAGAGTCGTCTGGATTTAGTTGTGGCAGGTACTGAGAGTGCTGTTACCATGGTTGAGTCTGAAGTAGATATTCTTAGTGAAGAGCAGATGCTTGATGCGGTTATGTTTGGTTTTGAAGGTTTTCAACCAGTGGTTGCTGGCATAAAAGAGTTTGCTGCTGAGTGTGGCAAACCGCGGATGGATTTTGCCTCACCAGAAGAAGATACTGGACTATATAATCAGGTTCGTGATGCTTTCTTGGCTGAAATGGGCAAAGTTTATGTTATTGCTGACAAGCTGGTACGCCAAGATGCAGTTAGCGCGTTGAAGAAAAAAGCTGTTGCCCAGCTTTGTGTTGAGGGCGGTCCGGCTTCTGGCAGTGTTAAGGATATGATGAAAAAGCTCGAATCAGAGGTGATTCGTGGCACTATTCTTGAGGGAAAACCCCGTATTGATGGTCGTTCTTTAACCGACATTCGCCCAATTGTTACTGAGGTTGGTGTTCTTCCTCGTGTCCATGGTACTGCACTGTTTACCCGTGGTGAAACACAGGCTCTTGCTACTGTTACCTTGGGTGGAGGTCGTGATGAGCAGATTGTTGAATCCTTAAACGGCGAACATCGTGAGCCATTCTACCTCAACTATACTTTTCCTCCATACAGTGTTGGTGAGACTGGTCGTTTGGGTGCACCGGGCCGTCGGGAGATTGGTCATGGTAAATTGGCGTTTCGCGCACTGCAAGCTGTACTCCCTGATGCCGAAGATTTTCCTTATACATTAAGGGTGACTTCAGAAATTACCGAATCCAACGGTTCCTCATCTATGGCGACAATTTGTGGTTCTGTGCTAGCCATGTACGATGCTGGTGTTCCGCTAAAATCTTCGGTAGCTGGTATTGCCATGGGTTTGATTAAAGAGGGTGATAAATTTGCCATTCTTTCTGATATCCTTGGTGATGAAGACCATTTTGGCGATATGGATTTTAAAGTTGCAGGGAACGCAGATGGTATTACGGCTTTACAGATGGACATTAAAATTGAGGGTATTACCCGTGAGATTATGTCTGTAGCTCTGCAACAAGCCAAAGCTGGTCGCATACATATTTTGGGTGAGATGGACAAATGTATGACTAGTGGTCGTGATGAGCTTTCTCAGTATGCACCAAGAATTTTCACCATTAAAATCAATTCTGATAAAATCCGTGATGTTATTGGTGCTGGTGGTAAGGTTATCCGCAGTATTCAAGAAGAGACCGGATGTCAGCTTGATATTGATGATGACGGCACTATTAAAATTGCAGCAGCAGATGGGGAATCTGCCAAAATGGCTGAGACCATTATTAAGCAGATTGTTGCTGATGTTGAAAAAGGTCAGGTCTACGACGGTAAAGTTGTGCGGATTACAGATTTTGGTGCCTTTGTAAATATTCTTCCCAACAAAGATGGCCTGGTTCACATATCCCAACTTGCACCGCATCGGGTTGCCAAGGTTACTGACATTGTAAAAGAGGGTCAGACCGTTAAGGTCAAGGTTCTAGAGATTGACCGTCAGGGCCGGGTTAAGTTGACCATGAAGGATGTGGAATAGATTAATTTTTTAAAGTTTGTGTAGTAAAAACATTCAGGCAGCATCCGGTTAATCTGGATGCTGCCTGAACTGTTTTTGGCGTAGAGTTTTTTAACCTGCACAAGATACAAAATCTTATATCCTGGATTCGGCAGTTAAAGCCCAAGGATTTGTTGTCCTAAAACTTTCCACTATAATTGACGAGAAAGAGAGCTGTGCTGCCTTGTTGCACTATTTCTGCTGAGGTGGAGTTGTTGATGTTGTAGCAGGCACTCAAATCATCTGTATCACCAGATAATCCCTTGTTGAGCTCAATATTTTTTAATTCTGAAGGTAACATTTCAATAGAGTGAAAAGGCCGAGCTTTAATTGACATCTCTCCAGGTTGCTTTTGGTTCCATTTAACAGCAATATTTTTAGGGGGTCTGTCTCCTGCATCAACCCAAGGATCAATCCACTTTTCAAGCTGGGGTTGATCAGTAATTAATTGCCGATAAATATTGGTGTGTCTCTCTTTTGTGCTTGTTGTTTTATCGATGGGGTCAATATCACGGGATGAATCGGTTCTAAACTGATAATAAGATTCTGCATCATAGGTGTACTCTTCTAGATCCATAATCCCATTTGTATGAGTGTTTTTGGCTAACATCCACTCTTTTGGTTGAGTTATAGGGTTGCTTTCGCAGATTCCAATGTTAGGTATCAGAACCACTAAAGATAAAGCTATCCACACAACCATTTGTCGACCAAGATTATTTTTTGAAGGAAAATAAGTCACGCTGTGAAAAATCCTTGGTGAAATTGCTCTTCAACATAAAGTGAAGCTAATGAAATTTCATGACAAAACACGCTTCACACTAGCAAATACAAGTGTAAATTACAAGATTATTGAATTGAACTTTGATTTTGCTCCACTCTGCGCTAAACTGCTGTTTTTTTTCTCTATGGCTGCTGGTTACAGTTGGCAGATTTAAAGGG
>JADFYX010000108.1 GCA_015232795.1 Magnetococcales bacterium | reverse complement strand
GGTGATAAGACTTTCCCCTGATATGCCAGGTGAATCAATAGCTTGCGTCAGGTGCGTGGCGACAACTGCCGAATCTAAGGTTAAACCTTATATTAGTAGGGAGGCAGCGGATAGATAATGGACAATGTTGAGAAAAAGCCCCAAGGTAGTGACCAATACAATGCAACTCTAATTAGCAGAACTGAAATAACCCCCCAACTGCAAATACTCAAAGTGGCACCTGATATAAAAGACTTTGAATTTACAGCAGGTCAATTTACCGTCTTAGGCCTCACATGGTCCAGCCCCTCTCTTCCAGAAACCAAACGGGGAGAATATCCAGAAGAAAAGAGTGCGCGTCTGATTCGTCGGGCATACTCAATCTCCTCTGGCAGCCGTTGGCAAGAGTATCTAGAGTTTTATATCTCTTTGGTAACAAGTGGAGAGCTAACCCCAAGGCTTTTTCAACTTGCTGTTGGCGACCGCCTGTTTATCGGCCCCAAAGGTAAAGGCCTCTTTACCATTGACCGGGTCTCAGCAGATAAAAACATTGTTATGGTGGCTACCGGAACCGGACTAGCTCCATATATTAGCATGGTTCGCTCTTTAGCCTTGGGAGATAGTTGCCCAACCAGAAACATAACCATACTCCATGGTGCAAGTTACTCCTGGGACTTAGGCTACCGGGCAGAACTGGAAAGTTTGGACCGTAGCTGTTCAACATTCAACTATATCCCAATTATTACCAGACCAGATGAAGACAAATCCTGGACAGGCCGGGTGGGAAGGTTAAACGATTGGATTGCAAAACCTGATTTGGCTGATATTTGTAAAGTGCCGATGGATGGTGAAAAAAGTGAATTTTTTCTTTGTGGGCATCCCGAAATGGTCACAGGCTGTGCAACTATTCTGACTCAAAAAGGCTTTTCTGAAGGGAGTAGAAAGGAGCCTGGAACACTACATTTGGAAAAATATTGGTAACGGGAGCGAAAATAAGCCAATATAGGGGGAAGTGTATTCCATCAACTCCAAAATTTATATGTGGGAAGTAAAGGAGCATATTAAAAAAATGACAAATTTTAATGACATAATCAAAATGGCTATGGAGCATGAAGATAAAGAGGCCGAGTTTTATGAATCACTAGCCAAACGGTCACGTAGTCAAGATCAAAAAAATGCCTTGCTTGCTCATGCTGCAGAGGAGAGAGAGCATAAACGCCATTTGGAGAACATTTTAAAAAATGGCACCATCCCAAACCTTCCTAATGTCATTCCTGATGCAGATATGAAGCTAGCTGAATTGCTGGTTGTATCAGAAAAACAGGATGGCAATATTGACTTTGAAGAAGCACTGCTTATGGCGACAAAAAGAGAAAAAGCAGCAGAACAGTTTTACAGGTCTCTAGCACAAAATGCTGATGATGCCGAAGCATCCAAAGTGTTCTCTTTTCTTGCCGATCAAGAGTCAAAACATGCTATTAAACTAGAGCAAGAGTATGATGACGGTCAGCAAGAGTAAGTAGTGATAACTGCAGCTAGATTATTGATTTTCCATATCATAACTCCATTCAACTGTCGCCATTTCCTTAAACTGGGTAATGGCGACAGTTATTATGGGCCTAAATTTAATAAACCATAAACCCTAAGCGAGTAATAAATATGTCCAAAGCCCTAAGATATTTAAGCAAAACCCGTCCCCAAGCAGCATCCAACCTAATGGGATTTTATAAACACAGCGTTGTGGCTCTGGATGAAAAAACCCGCTTTTTAATTCAGATAGTCACCAAAATAACCGTAGGCACTGAGCGAGGCTTGCGTCAATATGCACCAAAAGCTCTTAAAGCAGGGGCAACAAAAGAAGAAATTCTAGATGCTGCAATGATGGCGTTTCCAGCAGCAGGGCTTAATAAACTCCTAGACGCAATAGATATCTTAAACGATCTAGACCTTCTGCCAGAAGTAGAAGGAGAAGAGAGCAGCAAAGAGGCAAACAAAAACCTAGGAGCCTTAGAGCTATTTCCAGAGGGCAGAATGCAGAGTGTAAAACGCCCTGATGGAGATCTGCTAGTCTACCGCACAGGGCCAAACCAAGTAGTTGTATACGACGCTCGCTGCCCCCACTCCAAAGCCAGCCTTTGTGATGGCACCGACCACGGCGACCGTGTAGAGTGCCGAGTACACAACTGGATATTTGATCTTGAGAGCGGAAAGTGCCTAGAACCAAGAGTAGACGGCAAAGAACAGGATCTAATAAAAATCCCTGCTACTATTGTTGATGGACATGTTGTTTTGCAATAGGTAAAGAATTTCCTCCTTCAAGTTCTCCAGATATGCAAAACTGGAAGGAGGAAGTATATTCACCATGGAATTCCACAAATAGTAAAGATTTAATAAGCTAAAGCATCAATTCATTACAGTGGTGGCAATCTTTTACCATGTTGGGACTATCTACTTCACTCAAGCTCCACTCTCCGCAATTAATTTTTTTACCGCGATTATTGCAGCATCGAGATGTTCGGGTTTGCTGCCTCCACCTTGTGCCATGTCTGGTCGCCCCCCCCCTTTTCCGCCTACTATCGGGGCTGCCATGCGAATTAGATCTCCGGCTTTGATTTTTGCCGTCAGATCTTTACTGACACCAGCAACCAGAGTCACTTTATTATCTTGGGGGATGCCTAAAAAGAGAACTACCGAACCGAGTTTATCTTTTAGACGTTCTACCAACTCTCTTAGCTCTTTGGGATCTGCCCCATCGAGACATTTAGCCAAAACTGCTATACCAGCTATCTGTTCCACCTCTTCTGCTAACTCTGCAACCAAATTACCTGAAAGATCCGATTTGGCCTGGGCAAGCTGTTGCTCTAGCTCTTTTTGCCGAAGTAACAGACGCTCAACCCCTTTTACAACATCCGCAGGGCCGATTTTCATAAGGGCTGCGCTCTGTTTTAAGAGTTCCACATCACCCTGATAACTCTGCCGGGCTATGGGTCCACACACCGCCTCAATACGGCGCATACCAGCAGCTATGGCACTCTCTGACAGCACTCGCAACAGCCCAATGTCACCGGATCGTTCTGCATGAGTACCACCACACAGCTCCATGGTTGGTCCTATACGTACCACCCTTACCTGCTCACCATATTTTTCCCCAAAAAGAGCAACGGCTCCTGCTGCAACGGCCTCCTCAGGGGTCATAACTACTGTCTCTTGGGGTACGTTGGCTTGTAATCCTTCGTTAACAATGGCCTCCACCTGCTCCAACTCTTGGGGTGTTAAACCTTGGTAGTGGGAAAAGTCAAAGCGCAACCGCTGGGCTGTTACCATAGAGCCAGCCTGTTTTACATGATCACCCAAAACTGTACGTAGAGCGTGGTGCAGATAGTGGGTTGCGGAATGGTGCAGGGATATAGCTTGACGGTTGGCAGAGTCCACCTGTTGGGTGACTACAGCACCAACTGTGAGAGTACCCATTGCCA
This sequence comes from Magnetococcales bacterium, assembly GCA_015232795.1. GTDB lineage: Bacteria > Pseudomonadota > Magnetococcia > Magnetococcales > JADFYX01. Next base: position 4,073 of record JADFYX010000108.1, on the reverse strand, counting down.
TCTTACCGTTATGAACAATAAGATCTGCAACTGGTTTTGTACTGTTTTTGACAGTAAATAGTAGACCGTCTGCTAAAATTTCCCCGGCATCACCAACTTGACCACCTGCCTCACCATAAAACGGGGTCTGGTTGGTGATAATCTGCCCGGACTCACCAGGTAAGAGAGAGTCTACAGATTTACCATCTTTAATAATTGCCTTAACACTGCCTTGGGCTGAGAGGGTGTTGTAACCTAAAAATTCTACAACCCCATGCTCCTCTCGCAACTCCTGATAGATAGCTGCAACTTTCTCGTCACCAGAACCAACCCAAGCAGCTCGCGCTCGCTTACGCTGTTGGGCCATATGGCTTTCAAAACCATCCATATCCAGGGTGATGCCACGATCTTTAAGAATATCTGCTGTTAAATCTACAGGAAAGCCGTAAGTATCATATAGGGAAAATACTGTACCACCTGCCAACACATCACCAGATTTAAGGTTTGCTACGGCATCATCAAGAATTTTAAGCCCGGAACCCAACGTGGCAACAAACCGCTTTTCTTCAATTTCAACCATCAATACAATGGTTTTTTCTTGGGCTTGTAACTCTGGGAAAAAATCGCCCATTAGTTTGACTAAAACTGGCACCAGTTGATAAAGAAACGGTTTTTTCAGACCCAACAAACGCCCATGACGCAAGGCTCTGCGCATGATTCTGCGTAACACATAGCCCCTGCCCTCGTTAGCGGGGAGGACACCATCGGCAATTAAAAAACTAACAGAACGCAGATGGTCGGCAATCACCCGAATAGAGACCAAACCAGCAGGGTCTTGGGGATCGACAGCAGCAGCTTTGGCAATGGCTTGAATCAGGGGCTGGAAAAGATCCGAATCATAATTGTTGGTCTTGCCCTGTTGAATAGAGGCAATACGCTCCAGACCCGCCCCGGTATCGATACAGGGGTTTGGCAGAGGATTCATGGTGCCGTCTTCGCTGCGGTCATATTGCATGAAGACTAGGTTCCAAATCTCTACAAAACGATCTCCCTCTTGCTCATCAGAGCCAGGAGGGCCACCGGGAACCTGAGGACCATAATCATAAAAAATCTCAGAACATGGACCACAAGGACCAGTTGGCCCCATGGACCAAAAATTATCACTGCTATCAATTCTTATAATTTTGTCAGCAGGCAAACCCACTTTATCTCGCCATATATCATAGGCTTCGTCATCGGATGCATAGACCGTAACCAGTAACCTCTCCTCTGGCAGACCCAACTCCTGGGTAACAAACTGCCAGGCAAAAGGAATTGCATCTGCCTTAAAATAATCACCAAAAGAGAAATTACCCAACATTTCAAAAAAAGTGTGATGCCGGGCAGTACGGCCAACATTCTCTAAATCGTTATGTTTTCCACCAGCCCGTACACATTTTTGACTGCTGACAGCTCTTTTATAGCTACGATGTTCCTGACCTAAAAATAGCGCCTTGAATTGATTCATCCCTGCATTGGTAAACAGAAGAGTAGGATCATTTTGAGGAACCAAACTCGACGAAGCCACATGGGTATGATCACGCTCAGTAAAAAAGGCAATAAATCGTTTACGAATTTCATCTCCGGTCATATCTACAGGAACCTTATTATTAATTTAAATACGATTACGAAAATCGGGAAACCAACCTACTGTATCTTTATTCATATTAAAAATTGCCGCTATGGGACCATCCTGGGAGATAACAAATGCCACCACACCAGGATGACGACTGACAAAATTTACCGCGGCTGCGTGGCGAGTACCATATTTTGCCAGATCAACCTTTTTGGTTTTAGTTCCTGTATCATCCAGACAATAGACGGTCTTTCCCCACCATTGAGGTGCTGAGAGAACCGCACCAAACGAGAGTGGTCGTAAACGATGGGAGACAACTAACGCCCCGTCTAAACGGGTTAAATGGCTGAGCAAAGCTACATGTTCAGCTAGTTTATGTCCACTTTCATAGCTATCATCCCCACCCCAGGGCTCCTGAAATTTTCTCTTTTTCTTTGGTTTATCTTCACGACGGTCTTCTTGTGTGCACAACTCGTTAATCTGATCTGACGCATCAGGCCCATCGGTAAACATATATTTGGCTACCATGGATTTTCTAAACTGCTTATCGTCCTCATCCGGCAACCAAAGAACAATCCCACCGTGACCACCCCGACCAGCCGCCATTAACAATCTTTCTATTAAAACCCGATACCAGTTCCAATATGCAGCCCCAAAATTTTGATATTCAATATGGGACTCTACTGCTTTAAACAGAGTACGACCCACCAAACACGAGGTAAAAGATCCCGGTTCAGGCTCAGAAAAATAGCCCCCATGAAAACGGGCCAAGACCACATCACCCCAAAAAATAGCCAATGATCCAGCCCGGTCAGAACTAACGGTTAAAACTCCTGCATCACGTTGTTTGCGTTGTTGCGGGTCAAGCTCTTCGGACAACTCTGAACGCCCCACCACTACCCCCCAGATCTCCAACATACGAGGATCACTCTCCTTAATACACACTGCAATCGCAGTTGTCTCAGGATCAAATCCACCTGCCAGTTTAGCCAGGGTATCTACTGTAAAACGGTGCCGTCTTCTGAAAGACAATGGCATACCAACACCCGGTAGTTTAGCTGCATCAGCTTGTTCAATAAAAGAGACCTTTGGCAGCACTGGACGATCCTCTTGACGAGCTAGTCCGGCTAAAAACACGGTTTCCATCAGGTTTCTAATGTGCATAAAAGATATGTGGGCCAGACTGATACCACTAACCCGGCTCCATATAGCCATAATCTGCTCAATGATATGGACATCAAACAGAGCCGTACCCTCCATAACCTGCTTATGTTCGGATATATCCCTTATTACTGCCGAAAACGATACTGAGCCTGAGACCTTCCAAATTGCTACAGAGATAGCAACAGGAAATGTCTCCCCACTCTTATTTAGTGCGATAGACTCTATATTCTGCTCTGGAAACCTTAACTGACCTGTCAAAACTGCTTGACTAAAAGCGTCTTCAAAATCACGTTGCAGCTCTTTGGGAACCAACATTTTTATGGAATGACCAATTATTTCCGCCTCACCATAACCAAAAACCCGCTGCGCCCCTTTATTCCAAAAATTAATCGCGCCATTGCTATCTACAGAAATCATGGCATCAGCAGTGGAATCAGTCACCGAACGCAGTTGACCTTCACTTTTTTGTAGAGAAGCTAGGGTATGCTGTCTCTCCAAAATAAGCCTGATACGTTGCCTTAGTACTGCCCAGTTGATAGGCTTGGCAACATACTCCTCTGCTCCCGCAGCAAAAGCCCTATCAACAGAGTTGTCGTCGTTTAAGGCCGTCACCATAATGACCGGAACGACATCAGGAGCAGCTAAATTAATTAATCCTTCACAGGTGCTAAAACCGTCTAACCCCGGTAGGTTTGCATCTAGGAGCACAAGATCCGGCCTGTTACTCCTAAACAAATTAAGGGCATTTACCCCGTCTGCTGCTTCTGTGACGACATAGCCCTCCTCACTCAATAAATGATTGAGCAGTGCCAGGATATCTGGATCATCATCGACCAAAAGAATGTGGGTTTTATCAGCCATCACACCGTTTTAAAATAACACTCAAAATAAAATTAAAAAAATATACAGCACCCTAATCTGCCACACCTGATAAAAACCTGCTATGAGAATTTTCTATAACATTATTCACAATCGGCTTGTTTATTGCTAGAATATTGTTAGAATCAAGACGAAAGATACTGATTTGACGTTAAAAATTGTACCATCATGCAAATATTAAAGAAGATAATTACTAATATGAACATGCACCAACAAAAAACAACATTTGCCACATTATTGCTTCTCTTTGCCGTAATGACACTCTCTGGGTGCAACAATGAGATTACCATGAACGACTTGGAAACCCGTCATGGGATCACTTACGTAAAAGGTGGTAGAGTCCCATTTTCCGGTGCAGTTAAAGCCTATTACGACACCGACTCCGAAGATAAAGAGAACCGTAAAGTCTTTCGGGAAGGGGTGTATGTGGATGGCT
>JADFYX010000107.1 GCA_015232795.1 Magnetococcales bacterium | reverse complement strand
CATTGATGGCGAAGGGGCGTTGGCCGCCGCCGCAGAGGCCGACACGGTACGCGCCGCCGCCGGTGAGACGCCCCCCTTGACCGGCATTCCGCTGGGTATCAAGGATCTGTTTTGTGTGCAAAACATGCCCGCCACCTGTGGCTCGCGCATGTTGGCCAACTTTACACCGCCCTACGAATCGACGGTCAGCGCCCGGCTCAAGGCCGCCGGGGCGATTATTTTGGGCAAGTGCAACATGGATGAGTTTGCCATGGGCTCTTCCAACGAAACCTCACATTTTGGTGTAGTTAAAAATCCTTGGGATCAGAGCTGTATTCCCGGTGGTTCTTCCGGTGGGTCAGCAGCAGTAGTCTGTGCTGGAATGGGTGCAGCATCTATTGGTACTGATACTGGGGGTTCTATTCGCCAACCAGCAGCTCTAACTGGTATTACAGGTCTGAAACCAACTTATGGCAGGGTTTCGCGGTTTGGTATGATAGCTTTTGCTTCATCTCTGGATCAAGCTGGACCCATGACTAAAACTGCCGAAGATGCAGCGATATTACTGCAAACAATGGCGGGTCACGATGCAAAAGATGCTACCAGTATCGATACCCCAGTTCCCGATTATATGGCTACCCTTAACGATGGTCTTAAGGGACGTAAAATTGGTGTACCAGCGGAATATTTTGCAACTGGGTTAAATTCTCAGGTAGCTGCAGTTATTGAAGAGGCAAAAAAGCAGTTTGCCGATTTGGGTGCTGAATTACTCCCTGTTTCTCTGCCAACAACTAAACATGCGATTCCTACCTACTATATTTTAGCCCCAGCAGAAGCATCATCCAATCTGGCCCGTTATGACGGAATCCGCTTTGGTTATCGCTGTGAAAATCCAGAAGATTTACGGGATCTCTTTTTTAGAACTCGTGCCGAAGGCTTTGGTGGTGAGGTCAAACGGCGGATTATGTTGGGAACCTACGTTTTGTCATCCGGTTATTATGATGCCTATTATCTAAAAGCTCAAAAGGTTCGTAGACTCATAGCAGGCGATTTTAAGGCCGCTTTTGCCAAGGTTGATCTGCTTCTTGCCCCAACTACACCTGACACGGCATTTAAGCTTGGGGCAAAAACCGCTGATCCTGTACAGATGTATCTATCGGATATTTTTACTATAAATGTTAACTTAGCTGGTCTTCCAGCCATATCAATCCCCTGTGGATTTGATAAAGCCAACCTACCAATCGGTCTGCAACTGATTGGTCGTCCTCTTGATGAGAGCGGTGTTCTTTCGGCTGCTCACGCCTATCAACAAGCCACCCAATGGCATACTAGGAGTCCTATTCTTTAAGCCATGCCTATTGATCCGAATTATGAAACTGTAATTGGTCTTGAGGTTCACTCCCAATTACTGACAAAATCTAAAATTTTTTGTGGTTGTCCTAATAAATTTGGGGCCGATGCTAATACGCAAATCTGTCCAGTTTGTGCTGGTTTTCCTGGTGTGTTGCCAGTTATGAACCGGGAGATGGTCAATATGGCTATTAAAACCGGGTTGGCTATCAACGGAACAGTAAGAGAGCTGTCGGTATTCTCAAGAAAAAATTATTTTTACCCAGACTCTCCGACCGGATACCAAATTTCCCAATATGATCTACCCATCGTTGAACATGGTGAGATATTTATAGATCTTCCCGATGAGCCAAAAAAACGTATTGGTGTAACAAGAATTCACATGGAAGTTGATGCTGGTAAAAGCATCCATGAAGGTATAGTTGGTGCATCATGGGTGGACCTCAACCGGGTTGGTACTCCTCTGTTGGAGATAGTATCAGAACCAGACATGCGCTCCAGTGAAGATGCCGGTGCCTACCTTAAAAAACTCCGGGCTATTGTGCGGTTTTTAGAGGTGTGTGATGGTAATATGGAGGAGGGCTCTTTTCGTTGTGATGCCAATGTTTCGGTGCGTCGTTATGGGGCTGAGAAGCTTGGCACCAGAACAGAGCTGAAAAACTTAAACTCAATTCGTAACGTTATGCGAGCCATCGATTTTGAGGTAGATCGCCAGATAGATATCATTGAAAATGGCGATAAGGTGGTGCAGGAGACCCGGCTTTGGGATGCCAATAAAAATATCAGTCGCTCCATGCGCAGCAAAGAGGATGCCCATGACTACCGTTATTTTCCTGAACCTGACCTGCCACCACTAACCATTGAGCCCAGCCAGATTGCTGGTATTAGAGCCACCTTGCCAGAGCTACCAGATGCCATGGCAAAGCGGTTTCAAGATGAGATGGGGTTGTCAGAATATGATGCCGGTGTGTTGACTGCTAGTCGTGAGATGTCCAGCTATTTTGAAGATGCCAATCAGGTTGTTGGTAAATCTGGAAAGAAAAATGCCAAGGCAACTGCAAACTGGGTAACTGGGGAGCTTTTAGGGCGGTTAAATAAAGAGGGCTTGGAGATTGAAAACTCACCTGTTTCAGCAATAAATCTGGGTAAATTGGTAGCCTTGATTCAAACAGGAGAGATATCTGGTAAAATTGCCAAAAAGGTTTTTACCCACATGTTTGATGATGGGGGAGACCCACAAACAATTGTTGCCGAAAAAGGTCTGAAACAGGTAACAGATAGTGGCTCAATTACCGCAGAAGTGGATAAAGTTTTACAAGCCCACCCAGAACAGGTAGAACAGTTTCGGGGTGGCAAGACTCAAGTGTTGGGGTTTTTAGTTGGCAAGGTTATGCAGGCTACACGTGGTAAAGCTAATCCGGCTATGGTCAACAGTGTATTAAAAGAGAAACTCGGCTAAGGTATTTACCCAATTTAATGTCCAATCGTCGCTCATTATTGATAAGTATTTTTCTGCTAGTTGTTGTGTTTGGACTGGCGGTTATTGTCTATTATCAGACAAAAAATATGGACTGGTATCGTCCTCGGATTACTGATGTTTTACAACGTATTACCGGGCATAGTGTCTCAATAAAACAGGTGTCATATTCCCCTATGAGTGGACTTTTCACCTTAGAGTTGCAGGAGTTGGAGGTTCTCTCCCAAGACCCTGATGAGCCACCAATGATGCATGTCCAAGAGACTCTATTAAGTTTTAGTCCTATCTCACTTTTTTCTGGTATACCCCAACTATCAACCATTAAATTTATCAACCCTCAGATAAACTTGGTTCTCCGTGATAAAGCCCCCCTCATGGAGCGCGCCCAAGATACCGCTATGGCAAGTGATAAAAAGTTGTTAAAGGAGTTGGGAGTAGGGCTTAGCGAGTTAACCATTAAGCGGATTACGGTGCAAAATGGTATTTTGGTTGTTCTTGATTGGGACCATCCTGAGGGGCGCACCTGGGTTTTTGACCATCTTCATCTGGGTCTTCATGCTTTAAGTCCAATGCGTGCCTCACCTGTTGCAGCTTCTGCCCGCTATCGCTCCATACCTTTTACAGTTAACGGTCAAGTTGGTCCACTACCAGATACTTTGGACCCATTTGCAATGCCTATACTTTTAAGTTTAGAGGCTAAATCTGTCATTCTTAAAGAGCTTCAAGAGATTCTCTCGACAGATACCATTGGGGTAAAAACTTCACGAGGCTATTTGACCACCTTGCTTCATGGATCTTTAAACGAAGGGTTGCAAACTAGTACATGGTTGCAGTTGGATGGGTTAGTATTAAGTAGAAATGAAGTGCAAAAAGTTGAAGAACAACCCCCACAATCCCTTAAAAACAGTATTCTTGACCGTTTAACTCCCAATAGTGATATAGATACCTTGGATTTGGCTTTTCGGCAAAAATCCACCTTACACATGGGTTGGTATGGTATTCCCAAGTTGGAATTTGAAGAATTTTTTGTCTATATGGATGGTACGCCAATTTTAGAAGCCAAAGGTTGGATAAATAACCAATGGCGTGGACCTTTAGAGTTAGATGTAAATATTTTAAATCAGGTGGATTTAGAGCGACTTCCTTTTCCGTCAGACTTTTATTTAAAAGGGGTTAGTCCTGCTGGTTCTTTTAAGCTTAATGGTACATGGCCTAGCAAGATGAGTTATAATGCTGATCTGGATTTGACAAAAACTGACATAGAGATGGCCTCATTCAAAAAAATAGCCGATACTCCCCTGGCTGTTAAGTTTGCTGTCTCCCAAGCTGGTGAGCAGATCACCATCAATGATCTTGTGGTTAGTCATCCAAATAATACTAACAATCAAGTGACAATATCTGGCTCTCTTGCCCCGGCATTGCAGCTAAAAACAGCAACAAACTGGGCAATTCAAGATGTTTTTAACTATTTTCCGGTTGCCAAAAACTGGAAAAGCAGTGGTTTGATGCAGTTAAATATGGATATCGCTAAATCTTCAAAGAGTGCAGCTTGGCAGGCAAATGGCTTACTTAATGTAGCTAAAGGGCTGATAGGGGATTTGGAAATAAATGAGTTAAGTCTACCTTTCGCAGTAAAAAACAGCCAGTTAAACGTTACACCTTTAAAAGTAATAGTCGCTGACGGTCAGGTTGATATTATGGGCTTGATTGATCTCTCTCAAGAGCCGATTCTTTATGAGTCGCAAATAACAGCAACTGGGGTGGATGTAACAAAGCTACCAAAGCAGCAGACAGGAGGTACTTCTGTTGTGCAACTTGAGGGATATCTGTTTGCTGCTGGAACCATATATGGTAAGTTGGATAACAAGACATTTCTACCCACTGGCTCAATTTTTGGCAATGGCCATATTATAGTCGAGCCGGGTAGTTTTAGGGGCGTAGACCACAACGCTTTTTATAGACAGAAAACCAATGAGGCTATTATTTTTAATGAGAATAAAGCCCTTTATTGGAATCGCATGGAAGTTGATATTACTCTTTTAAATGAAATATTTAACTTGGATGATATTTTGGTAGACAGCAGCCAAACCCAAATCTCTGGAAAAGGTAGTTGGGATCTGGCTGGAAAGGGGCAGTTAGATTTAGATGTTAAAACAGATTTTGATAAAAAACAGGGATATAAAAAGAGCTTTGCAGTTAAGGTCACAGATAAAGGTGCTGCTAGCGGCTTGAGTATGGAACCAAAATCACCATAGATATCTTTGTTACGGAATTTTGTTTTCTTTTTCCCACCAGGTGTAGACTCCAGACAAGCCGCGGAAGCGTTGGCTTTCATCCAGACCATAGCCTACCAGACGTACATCAGGTACCTCAAACCCTAAATAATCTATTGTTAAATCTTCAGTTTCGGCTACTGTTTTATGGAGTAGAATAGCTAGTTTTATTGAGGCTGGACCGTAGGTTTCCAATGCTTGACACAACCGTTTTTGGCTCAGGCCAGAATCTAATAATAGATCAACAACAATTAAATCCCGCCCTGCGATAAGCTCCCGGTCTGCTTTACTTAATAGTGCTTCCCAATCTGGGATACGTGGGGCGACAAAAATTACAGGAATTGGCCTGTTCATGCTGGTTAAAAGGTCGGCTGCGAAAATAAATCCCCCTTTTAAGACAACCACCATTATTGGCTCAGAATCTGGGGAATCTTGAGCTGCATAATCTTCATCAATACGTTGTGCCATCTCCTTAACAGCCTTGCTTAGATGCTTGTCATCAATCAAGTTGCTCAGGCGATCCAACGGTTTGTTGCCCATGGGGTCACTCTCCCGTTTTTTACAAAATATCAGGATTTTTTATTTTTGGTTTTTAAAAAATGCTCTAAAAAGTTCAAGTCATACTGTCCTGTCTTAAAAGCACCGTCTCGTATAATTCTTTGATGAAGGGGGATAGAGGTGAAGATACCTTCAATAACGTACTCATCCAAAGCCCGAAGCATTCTAGCAATGGCCTCCTCACGATCTTTGCCATGGACAATCAGCTTGCCGATCATTGAGTCATAATATGGGGGAATTTGATACCCCTCATATGCTGCTGAATCTACCCGAACACCACCACCGCCAGGAGAATGGTAACGGGTTATACGACCCGGTGATGGGGTGAAATCTTCAGGATGTTCCGCATTAATTCGGCACTCAATAGCATGTCCGGTAATAACAATATCTTTTTGGCTGAATGTAAGAGGCTCCCCGGCGGCAACTCTTATTTGTTCTTTAACCAAGTCAATGCCTGTAACCATCTCTGTTACCGGATGTTCAACCTGAATTCTGGTGTTGACCTCAATAAAATAAAAGTCACCTTCAGAGTCCTGCAAAAACTCAAATGTACCAGCTCCCGTATAGCCAACAGCAAGGGCTGCTTTAGCTGCTAATGTTCCAAGATGTTCCCTCTCTTCGGGGGTAACTCTTGGAGAAGGAGCCTCTTCAAGAATTTTTTGATGTCGTCTTTGCAGTGAGCAGTCCCGTTCCCCTAAATGCACCGAGTTGCCATGTTGATCTGCCATAATTTGTATCTCAACGTGGCGAGGATTTTTAAGAAATTTTTCAATGTAGACATCACCATTTTTAAAAAATTGTAACGCTTCATTTTTAGCTACAGTATAGGCACTGATTAGGGCAGCATCAGAATGTACCACCTTCATACCCCGTCCACCGCCACCACCTACCGCTTTAATAATGACGGGATAACCGATTTCCCTGGCTGAAAGTAGCGCCATCTGTTCATCGACTACCACACCTTTTGAGCCGGGAACCACAGGAACCTTGGCCTCTATCATCGCCGCTCTTGCGCGAACTTTATCTCCTAAAAGGCGAATAACATCTGGGCGAGGACCGATAAAAATCAAACCTGAGGCTTTGGTTATCTCAGCAAATTCTGAATTTTCCGCTAAAAATCCATAGCCCGGATGAATGGCTTGGGCATCGGTAATCTCGGCAGCCGCCATAATAGCAGTAATGTTAAGATAAGAGTCTGATGAGCGGTGCGGTCCAATACAGACCGATTCATCTGCCATCAATACATGCATAGCATCTGTATCAGCTTCAGAATGGACAGCCACTGTTTGAATGCCCATCTCTTTACATGCCCGTTGAATACGCAAGGCAATCTCGCCACGGTTGGCGATCAGAACTTTGTTGAACATAGCCAACCTATATTTCCTCTAACTGGAAAAGTGGCTCGCCATATTCAACAGGAGATGCATTATCCTTAAGTATGCTAACAACCCGGCCTGAAACTTCAGACTCAATCTCATTCATCAATTTCATGGCCTCTACTATACATACCACTTGCCCTTTTTTTACAATATCACCAACAGCAACAAAAAGAGGTGATTCTGGTGATGGGGCCAAATAGATGGTACCCACCATGGGTGAATTGATGGTAATACCGTCAATTTTAACCTCGGTGGCTGTCGTGGTTATTGGTGCCGGAGTTGGAGCAGGTTCTGTACTCTGGATATATGTAGGGGGCTGGGTAGGTGCTGGCCCATAAACTGTACTGACGGTTGAACCGACAGGAGTGCGATTAATGCGCACAGTTTTTCCCTCTTCAGTAATTTCAATTTCAGAAACATCAGTTCCAGATAAAAAACGTATTAACTGCCGAATCTCTTTGAGATCCATAAAACTTCCCCTTCATTTTCAAGGATGTAGATTGTAGTTAAGCTAATTG
>JADFYX010000106.1 GCA_015232795.1 Magnetococcales bacterium | reverse complement strand
AAAACGGGCCATAATGGTTTTTTCAACAATGGGGCCAAAAAGCCAGACATGAAGTTTAAACCAATCAAACATATATCTGGCTGTTGTATTAACCCGAATAGCAAAAGAAATTCCAAAAAAGGAGCCTATTGGCACACCCAAGAGTAAATACCAATATTCCAAGACAAAATCTGAGGTGTTGATCAACGCTACCGTATAGATAGGCAGCTCCATATTCATCATTTTAATAAAATCGACCAACTGGGGTACCAAAAAGATCATCATGAAGAAAAAGATCCCCAAAACCATGATAAAAACCATGCTGGGATACATCAACATTTTTTTGGTTTTGGCTGCCATCTCATCCTGCCATTTGATGGTTTCCGCCATATTGGCAAAAATAACCTGTAAATTACCTGTCTGCTCACCAGCCCTGATCAATGAGGTAAAAACCTCATCAAAAACTTGAGGAAACTTATCCATGGCCAAAGATAGGGCTGTTCCTGTGGTAATATCCTCCACCAACGCTGCAACCAGAGATTGCATAAGAGGATTTTCAGAGCTATCTCGCAGGTCGCTCAACCCTTCCAACAGTGGTACACCCGATCCTAAAACCTGCTCTAAATGAAAACAGAAGGTGATCATCTCTTGGCGTGGAATTTTGTTGCCAGAAATTTTTGTGGTTTTAGCTGTAACCTCACTAAAATTAATTAAATCCAAATCCATTTTGCGGAGACGAGCCTCTAGATCTTCCAGATTATTGGCATCCATACGGTTGCTAACTACCCGACCTCTCTCATCCATGGCTTTAAAGTTATATCCCGGCACTTTTTAGCTCCGATTTTTAAGTCGCTGGGTTAAGTCCACAACACGAGAGACCTCATCAATAGAGGTTCTACCCTCCAACACTGCTCTGGCTCCATCATCGGCTAAAGAGTGAAACCCAATATCTGTTGCTGCCTCTAGCAGAATCCTTAAACTAGAACCTTCACTGATAAGATCATCCAATCTCTCATCAATGCGTAACGCCTCCAGAAGTGCTTGTCGGCCTTTGTAGCCTTGGTGCTCACAATAGGTGCAACCTTTTTTACGGTATATTTTTACCTGAGTTACATCCTGCTCAATATTCAACAGACGGCGTTCAATGCTGCTAGGGGCATATGGCTCCCGGCAATAGGTGCATAGTCTTCTAACAAGTCGCTGCCCCAACACACCGATAATGTTACCTGCCAAAACATCTTTGGGTACGCCAATATCAATAAGTCGGGTAATAGCTTTAATTGCAGAGTTGGAGTGAACAGTAGAATAAACCTGATGACCGGTCATAGCTGCTCTAAATGCCATTTCTGCGGTTTCGGCATCGCGAATTTCACCAACCAGAATTACATCAGGATCTTGCCGTAACATAGCCCGGATACCTTCGGCAAACCCCATTTTTGCTGCCACGTTAACTTGAGATTGGCGGATCATATTAAGTGGATACTCAACAGGATCTTCCAGGGTCATAATATTGATAGCTTCATCGTTGATGCTATCTAACATTGAGTAGAGAGTAGTCGTTTTACCACTACCAGTAGGTCCAGTTACCAGAATAATGCCTTCAGGCCGAGCCATCATTAATTGCAGGTTGTTTAAAGTCTCCTCTGTGAGTTCCAACTCCTCCAGAGGGACGATACCTTTCTGACGGTCAAGAATACGTAAAACGATATTTTCACCATAAGAGGTGTTCATGCAGGAGACACGAAAATCTATGGGCCGACCAAATGCTTGCAGTGAAATATGACCATCTTGGGGTGCGCGAGTTTCAGCAATGTTAAGACCTGCCAACACCTTGATACGCACCGTAATCATAGATTGATATTTTTTGTGCAGACTACGAATCTGTCGCAAAACACCATCAACACGATAACGAATACGTAAAAAATTCTCCTCCGGTTCAAAGTGAATATCTGATGCTCCACGTTTAACCGCATCCGAGAGCAACGAATCCACCAACCTGACCAATGGCTGGCTATATTCATTGCTGTATGATGTCATGCTCTGCTGGTCAATCTCCCCGGTCTCCATCTCGCGGATAATGCCGTCTACAGAGAGTTCAAAACCAAAAAATTGATCAATGGCTGATATAACCTCCGCCTCACCAGCCAGAAGTGTGGTAATTTCTAGATCTTCCCCCAACAATGAGCGCATTTGGTCCAAAGCCACCACATTGAAGGTGTTGGCCATGGCGACTGTCAAATGGTTTTGTGACTTATCATATGATATGGGCAGCATGTGAATGCGTTTGGCAAACTCTTTGGAAACCAGCTTCACCGCTTCGCTATCTACCACCACCTTGGTAAGATCAACACTCTGCTGACCCAAAGCTTCACCAAGCATATCCCGCATCATGCCTTCAGAGACAAAACCTAGCTCTACCAACACCTTACCTAGAGGTATATCCTGTTTTTTCTGCTCTGTTAGGGCAATTCTAAGTTGGTCTTGGCTTACTATTCCCTTTTCAACCAGAAGTTCACCTAGCATGACCTTAGGGCGTTTATTACTCATTGTTTCTCTTTCCATACCCAATCTTCTTCAGGTGCAGATTCATCCATATTTAATTGCCTAAAATCTGCTAAACGGTCTTCAGCTAAAGATTTATTGAAATTACCAGGACTTACTGTTAGCAAAGCAAGAGCTGTTTGATAATATTTTTTCGCCACATCCACATGGCCAAGATGGTCCATGCTAACTGCTAGATTAAATGCATAGTCAGGGTTGGTTGCAGAGAGAGAATATGCTTCAAAAAATGATTTTTGCGCATCGCCCCAACGCTTTTGCACTGCATATAGACTGCCGAGGGCAAAATGTAGATGGGGTGCGTTTGGCTCTGAACGTAACAGAGATTTTATCTGGCTCTCTCTCCCTAGTGGATCTACTTCTGCTCTTAAGCCAATCAACCCGGCCAAAGCCAGACTATCTTGAGGATTTTCCCTTAACATATTTTGATAAAATCCTGATGCTTGATCATGCTCACCATTGCGTACTGCAACAGCAGCCAATCCCATCATGGCATCCCGGTTGTGTTTATCCTTGCGCAGTACCTTTTTAAACAATTTGCTAGAGTCCTCCACCTCACCGCTATAATAGGCGGTTTGCGCATCCAGCAAAATATCGTGGGCAACCTCCTCCGGTTTTGGTGCTGGCTCTGGTTTGCTGCTAACAGGTTCAAAGGTAGTATCTTCTCTAACGACAGAAGAAGCTTTGTTAAAATCCTGCGCTACTGCAATTGAGTCTTGAATAGGACTGTTTGGTTGCAGATTTTCCTGGGGAGAATTATCACTTTCTTTTGTGCTGGTAGAATCATTAGTGGCAGGACTATTTTGTGCAAGTTCTCCTGGCTTTTGGGCAGCAGGATTAATAGCTATGGGTCTCATCATTCTAGGAGGTTGTTTGGGAAATTGTGATGTTGGCATAGCAAAAAATGTTTGATAAGCAAAAAATGCTCCTCCCCCTACAACCAATATACCGCCCACAACCAAGCCAATTTGTTTCAGAGGTAAACCAGATTTTGCAGTGGCTTCAAAAATTGTTTTTGCCTTCTGCTGTAAACTCTCCTGTTTGGCAGTATGCTCTTTAGTGCCATATTTTGTACTTTGATCCTCTGGATCTTTATCTTGGGAATCATCACCATAGAGCTTTTTTGGTTTACTCTCTTTTGGTTGTGCATCTAAAAATGCCGGGTTAAAAGCAGCAGTCTTATCCAGATCTCCCGATGCATCCCAACCATCTTCGGCTGCATCTTCTGGGGGATCAGTTTCTGCCATTGCTGCTTGCTTTTCATCTAAATTATCAACACTTTGTTCTGTCACTACTGGATTGGTGACATCATCATCTTCATCATCTTCATCCACCTCTGCTGGTGGAGATTCTGCAACAGGGTTTGCAGTTTCATCTTTATCAGCAACAACTTCTGCTATCTCTTCCATTTCATAAGCAGGGCCAGACAACTTGCTGCCAACCTTGGCTGCTGGGGGTTCTGGTTTGCTGACTGCTGAAGGCTCAATAATCTCTTCCATTTCAAAGGCAGGACCAGATAACTTACTACCACCCTTGGCTGCTGGGGGTTCTGGTTTACTGGTTGCCGGGGGCTGAATAACATCGTCCATGGCAAAAGCCAAGCCAGATAACATACCATTTCCATTGGCTGAAGCTGGCTCCTCAACTTCGTCCAGATCAAAAGCCAGATCAGATAACACGCTGCCACCATTGGCTGCTGGTGGCTCCCCAACTTCGCCCAAACCAAAAGCCAGATCAGATAACATGCTGTCACCATTGGCTGAAGCAGGCTCCTCAACTTCGTCCATGTCAAAAGCCAAACCTGACAACTTGCTGCCACCATTGGCTGTTGCTGGCTCCTCAACTTCGTCCATGTCAAAAGCTAAACCAGAAAATATGCCGCCACTTTTGGCTGCTGGTGGAACTGGTTCCATAGCTGCTGGTGGATCTGGTTCCATAGCTGCTGGTGGATCTGGTTCCATAGCTGCTGGTGGATCTGGTTCCATAGCTGCTGGTGGCTCTAAAGCTTCGTCCATTGCAAAAGCTAAGTTAGAAAACTTGCTGCCACCCTCAGCTGGAGGTTCTGGCTCAAAGGCTGCTTGGGGCTTTTCCGCCTCTTCAATTGCAAAAGCTAAGTTAGAAAACTTGCTATCCCCCTCGGCTGGAGGTTCTGGCTCAAAGGCTGCTTGGGGCTTTTCTACCTCTACCATTTCAAATGCTATACCAGAAAAATTGCTACCATCATCAGTTTGAGGTTCTTGGGGTTCTGACTTAAGATCTTGGGGAGTCGGTTCTACAGGGATAAACTCTAACGTTTCAATACCTTCATCAACAAATGCTTTTTGTTCTTTCTCTTGAAAATCAAGCCCTCCACCAGGCTCAAACTCCAGGCTCATATCATCAGGAGGAGTAGCAAAGCCGCTGCTCTCACTTTTTTTAGCATCGTCAAATTGTGGTGTCGAAAAACCTTCTTTTTTCTTTAGTTCCTTTTTTTTTCTATCTTGCTCTACAGATTCCAGAGCCTTTAATAACATACTCATGGGCACCTTCTCCCAGCAAAACCAAAAAATCCAAGGATTGTCATACTGTCACCCATACTAATTAATCATCCTCGTATAGCCGTCACAATTGGAAAATGTCCAAGGGCTCTGTTTACCGATTTGAACTGATTTAACAGTATAGCAGAAATTAATGAATATGGGCAAAATCGTTGTATTAACACTGGTTAACCGATTAACAAAAATGATATTCACTTTTTTTCATCTCTTGTAGATTGTGGTTTATCTTCAACAACTGGTTGTGCATCCACGACTTCTTCCTCTTGCAGAGGTTGAGATTTACTCTCTTTTCCTATTTTTGGCAGAGTAATATTGCGCAAAATTCCTGATTCCAAACCATCTAAAACCACTCGAACTTGTTCTGCTTTTAACCAACCAAAACCACCCAAACCCAACAATCTTGCAAGTTCCGTAAGCTCTTTTTCGTTTAACGGACCTTTTTTTGAGCCAAACAGAGCAGTAATAATGCTTGCAGTAATAGGCAACTGTTTTGGGTTTAAACCTTTATTGCGTCGTTTTAAAAAAGGCTTTAAAAGGGGTAAAGCTGCTTTGTCCCACTCTACTGGTTTTTGCTGGCGATATTCCCAATCCATAATCCACAGCTTTAGGGTGTTATCTGCACCACCAGAGAGAATAAAACGTGCTGATTGACTGAATTTAACAGCATGGACAGGTTTTACATGCCCGGTAAACACTCGCAGACACTCTCCTGTCTCAACATCCCAAACCCGTACCGAATGATCATCGCCACCGGAAACCATAAAGCGGTTATCACCACTTAAACAACATGAACGCACAAAACCCGTATGACCTTGAAAAGTTTGCAAAGGACGGCCATTTTTTACATTCCAAAAAATCAAAGTACTATCTGCCGATGCTGATATGGCAAACTGACCATCCAAACTATAACTGACAGCAAAAACTTGACTGCTATGACCTTTAAAGGTTTTCACCCCTTTGGCTCTGCCTATTTTCCACAGCTTTAACACCCCATCTTCACCAGCCGAGAGAAAGTGGCTCTCATCGGGGCTTGGAGATATAGCAAGAACTTGTCCCTGGTGGCCCTTATGGACCATTTCACACTGTCCTGTTGCCGCATTCCAAAAACGTATGCTCTCATCAGCCGAAGCGGAAAGCATATAGTGACCACTTCGCAAAAGCGCGACTCCCCTTACTTTAAGGGTGTGGCCCTCAAAAGCGCGTACTTTATTCCCGGTCTCGACCTCCCAAAGATTGAGGATATTATCCCCACCACCTGTTAAAATACGACTACCATCATAGCTTACACTTATAGACTCTACAGCTCCATTATGTGCATTTATTTCCTTGAGCAACTCGCCATTTTCGACTCCCCAAATAGTCAAATCACCATCTTGGTCACCAGCTACAACCCAATGGTTTTGGGGATGAAATGCAACGGCGATTATATGGGCTTTGTGTTGCTGCCAGGAGTTTGCCTCCCATCCCCCTGAAAATTTTTCCCGGGCCAAACACATACTGATATCATCCAACACCGCCATAGCGGCATCACCACGGCTAAACCCCTCTTGTAAACGGGCCTTTTTAACTGCCTCTAAAGCTGACAAGGCATCTCTCTTTTGTAAACACTGCCTAGCCTCTTCCAGATGTTTTTCATAGGCACTAGAGGCCTTGAAAGCCTTTTCGCTTGCGGTAATTTGTGACAAAGCCAACGGTGCTTGCCAATGGTAGATATCGGCATTTAACTGCGCCCAACTTAAAACCCGATCTTTACCCCCAGACAGTACAAACCGTCCCGAACAACTCAAACCAACACCCAAAACTGGCCCTTTGGCATTTTGCAAGGTATAGAGAGATCGCCCAGTGGCAACCTCCCACAAGCGAACACTATTATCCTTGGCAAACGCTGCACCAGATACAGAAACCGCATACCTTCCATCTGCAGTCATGGCTAGATCATTTACCGAAGCGGTATGACCGACAAAGTTACGAATACACTCCCCAGTTTCCAGATCCCAAAGCTTTAAAATTCCCTCTTCACCACCTGACAAGGCGTACTTACCATCGGCACAAAAATGGACCGCCCAGATGGGCTTTTTATGACCGGTCATGGTTTTTATGCAACTTTGGCTCTCAACATCCCAAAGTTTAACACTGTTATCCTGGGAAAATTGCGAACCTGATACTGAGATAACCTGACTGTTATCAGGGCTAAAAGCCAGATCATTAACCGGGCCACTATGGCCTTGGAATGTAACCATCTCCCGCCCTGATTTAACATCCCACAACTTAAGCACGTTATCACTGCCACCAGAGAGAGCCAGAGTGCCATCTCCACTAATAGCTACCGCCTCAACCGCTTTAATGTGGCCCTTTAAAATCCGCAAACATTTACCACTTTCAACATCCCATAGCCGTGCAGATTGATCCTCACTGCCCGATATTACCACCTTGCCATCAGCACTAATTGCCACATCATGAACCCGCGCCTCGTGGCCCTCCAAAACATGGAGTTGCTCACGGTTGACAAGATCCCAAAGAC
>JADFYX010000105.1 GCA_015232795.1 Magnetococcales bacterium | reverse complement strand
ATTTACCCGACCCTGTAGGCCCAGTAACCAAAACCAAACCCCGCGGTGTATCGGCAAAATCTTTAAATATGGGTGGGCAATTTAGCTGCTCCAAGGTTAATATTTCTGAAGGAATAGTACGAAAAACTGCTGCAACACCACGGTTTTGGTGAAAGGCATTTACACGAAAACGGGCCAGGCCAGGAACTTCAAAAGAAAAATCTGTCTCTAAAAACTCTTCAAAATCTTTTCTTTGTTTGTCGTTCATAATGTCGTAAATCATATCATGCACCTGCTCTTGATCCAGCTCCGGAACATTAATACGGCGAATATCGCCATCTACACGAATTAACGGTGGCAGACCAGCGGAGACATGAAGATCGGATGCACCATTTTTGACACTAAAGGCGAGAAGTTCAGAAATTTCCACAGTTAGGTTCCTCTCAATTATCCGGGTAAATACCGGAGATACAATAAATTAGAAATTAATATCTAGCAAAAGATACACCGATTTTCTACAAAAGAAAAATAATGACCTCTCTCACCCTATATCAAGAGAAAAATATTTGCTATAAATAGTTATTTAACGGATGTTAGTTGAATGGTGGTTGCTGTGCTGAATTAAAGCACGAAATTTAACCATTAAATAAATATTTTCTGGCACGTTAATTGGTTTTTGACGACAAAAATGAGGAGTTGATGTGAGCACCGAAAGCAATAAAGCCAAAGCCCTAGAGGCGGCTATTTCACAGATAGAACGACAACACGGTAAAGGCTCTATAATGCGTATGAGCGATAGAGCTGCTCAAGATGTCCCGGTTGTCTCTACAGGTTCAATAGGTTTAGATATCGCACTTGGTATAGGCGGTCTACCTAAAGGTCGAATCATAGAGATATACGGACCGGAATCTTCTGGCAAGACTACCCTCGCCCTGCATGCAGCAGCCGAAACCCAACGCCAAGGCGGAACCGCTGCTTTTGTCGATGCCGAACACGCCCTTGACCCGGTCTATGCTCGTAACTTAGGCGTTGATATTGACCAACTGCTAATCTCCCAACCGGATACAGGAGAACAGGCCCTTGAGATTGTCGATACCCTAGTACGCTCAGGAGCCGTAGATCTGGTGGTTATAGACTCAGTAGCTGCCCTTACTCCCAAAGCTGAGCTAGAGGGAGATATGGGCGACTCCCACATGGGACTGCAAGCTCGTCTTATGTCCCAAGCCTTGCGTAAATTAACCGGCTCTATCTCGCGTTCCAACACCATGGTGCTGTTTATCAACCAAATTCGCCATAAAATTGGTGTAATGTTTGGCAGCCCGGAGACTACAACTGGTGGTAACGCCCTTAAATTTTACGCTTCAGTTCGACTTGACATCAGGCGTATTGGAGGAGTCAAAGATAAGGAAGAGGTTGTGGGCAACCGCTGTAAAGTTAAGGTAGTAAAAAATAAGATGGCTCCACCGTTCAGGGTTGTCGAGTTGGATATTATCTACGGTGAAGGCGTATCTTTGGTTGGTGAAGTTATAGATATGGCTGTCATCGAAAAATTGATTGAAAAATCCGGTGCTTGGTACTCCAAAGATGGGGAGAGAATCGGCCAGGGTAGAGAGAACGCCAAACGCTACCTCCTTGAGAACATGGAAATATTCCAAGACCTTGAAGATCAACTACGGTTAAAATATGAGCTTCCACCAAAATATAGTGCAAAAAAAAGTGAGAGTGGCAAATAATGGCTGATAATGCCATTATTGAGGAGACTCCCCTGCGGTTTGAGCTTGAAAACCGCTATCTAGCCTACGCCCTCTCTACTATCATCAGTCGCTCCTTGCCTGATGTTAGGGATGGGTTAAAACCAGTGCATCGGCGTATTTTATACGCTATGCGTGCCTTACGTCTGGAACCGACAACCCCGCCAAAAAAATCGGCAAGGGTTGTGGGTGATGTAATTGGTAAGTTCCATCCCCACGGCGACCAAGCAGCATATGATGCCATGGTCCGTCTTGCCCAGGATTTTGCCTCACGTTATCCCCTGGTAGATGGTCAGGGTAACTTTGGCAATATTGACGGCGATGGTGCTGCTGCCATGCGTTATACCGAAGCCCGACTCACCAAAGTAGCGTGGGCAATGCTGGAAGATCTAGAACACGATACTGTTGATTTTATCGATACTTACGATGGTTCGATGTTAGAGCCAGCAGTTCTGCCATCCCGTTTTCCCAACCTCTTAGCTAATGGCTCTTCTGGTATAGCTGTTGGTATGTCCACATCAATTCCCCCCCATAATGTTGGGGAGATAATTGATGCGTCTATTATTTTAGTTGAACGCCCAAATTGTAGCATTGGCGATCTTTTAGAGGTTATGCCGGGACCGGACTTTCCCACAGGCGGGGTTCTTGTTTCTAGCAAATCAGAACGGCAGCAAGTTTATGAGACAGGCCGCGGCAGTGTACGTCTTAGGGCAAGATGGCACAAAGAGGAGTTAAAACATGGTCTGTGGCGTATTATCATCACCGAAATTCCCTATCAGGTACAAAAATCCCGTCTGATAGAGCGAGTTGCACAGCTTATTATTGACAAAAAATCGCCATTTTTAACCGATATCCGTGACGAATCAGACGAGGATATCCGCATTGTATTAGAACCCCGCTCCAGCAGGCTAGACCCTGATATGGTTATGGCCTATCTGTTTAAAAACTCCGACATGGAGACGAGGTTTAACATAAATTTAAATGTCATCACTGCTGAAACCCGCCCGGAAGTAATGGATTTAAAAGGGTTGTTGAATGCCTGGTTAAGCCATCGCTTTATCATCCACACCCGTCGCGCCCAGCATGAGCTGAAAAAAATTGGTGAACGACTGCATTTATTGGCAGCCTATTTAATAGTCCATCTGAACATTGATGAGGTTATTGCCATAATAAAAGAGCATGATGAGCCGAGGCCAGTTCTTATGGAACGTTTCGGTCTGGATTATGACCAGGCCGAAGCAATTCTCAACATGCGTCTGCGTAATCTTCGCAAGTTAGAAGAGATCAGCATTCGCAAAGAGATTGAAGATAAAGAGAGCCGAGCCGAGTATCTGCGTTCTTTGTTAGCCAGCGAAAAAATTATGTGGCGGGAGATTAAAAAAGAGCTTAGAAATACCAAAAAAGAGTTTACCGACGAGCGTCGTACAACATTGGCAGGAACTCCCGAAGCTATATCCATAAAACCGGAAGATCTGGTACAGAGGGAGCCTATCACAATTATTCTCTCTCGCCGTGGTTGGGTGAAAACCATAAGAGGCCATGAAGACCAAGAGCAGCTAGATAAAATTCGTTTTAAGGGTGATGATGAGCTATTAAGAGCGGTAAAATCCCACACCACAGAGACCATCACCTTTGTTAGCACATCGGGTAAATCATTTTCCATTTTGGCGGACAAGCTACCATCAGGAAAGGGATTTGGCGAGCCACTAACAGTTACATTTGATATTGAGGGTGGTGATCAGGTGTTCTGGGCCATGGAGATAAAACCGGAGCAAGAGTATTTTGTCGTCACTCGCTTGGGACAAGGATTTCGCATTAAAGGGGCCGATTTGGTAACCAACCACCGCTCTGGAAAACAGGCCATATCATTTAAAAAACCACAAGACTACCCAATCCATCTACACCCGGTAAAAGGTAATTTAGTCGCATCAATTAGCCGTGGTCGTCTGTTGTTAATAAGCACATTAGATGAATATCCCCAACTCTCCAAAGGCAAAGGCGTACGCATACAACGCCTGAGCAAAGACGAACTACTAGTAGACGCCACTACATTTAACATGGAAGACGGCCTAACCCTAGATTCCGGCAAACGCAAACGCCACATTACCGAGCTAGACAACTGGCGCGGTACAAGAGCATCCAAAGGCAGAATGCTACCCCACGGCTTTTTAAGCGGAGCAGTTTTTGCAGAAACCGGAGCCTCGATTTTGGTAGCGGGCAAGGGTTATACGGGTGAGCTTTTTTAGCTGAAATTTTCTAAATAATTGAGTTATAGTCGTCAAAAATTATAAATTACAAAAGACAAAAAAACGCTTGTATTATCATGGGTCAAGGGAGATTATCTCCCTTGTGGGTTTGGGCAACGCCCAAGATTCTGCCTTTAAGCCTTTGCATTCAAAAGCGCGGGGGTTTGGGGGCCTGCAAGGCCTCCCAAGGTTCTGCCTTTAAGCCTTTGCATTCAAAAGTGATGGTATGGACCCTCCCCTTTTCAAACTGATGTGGTTAATTGATAAGGACGGTGATTAAAAAATTTTCACTCCCCACCTATCTCAACTCTCTTTTTCGGATGGTCGATTGCTGCTTGTATAGCTTTTTGCAACTCCTTGGTGACTCCTTCAATATCTCTACTCTTAACAGCGTCGGCCATGCCATCATTTAGAAACACCTTACTTGCAGCATATCCAGGTCCACCGGAGATGGATATCAAAATTGGAACCCCACCATCAATAAAGTTACAGACAAAATCGAGGAATTTAAGAGATTTCACAAGTCCGTATGTGTGGATGATCCTAATATCAATGACATCCTGGCTATTATACGAATCAGGGATACCGTCTCTACCCACCATGAAATTCAAAAGCAGACCACTTCTATCAGGTCTCCACTCTTCTCCAAAGGCATCCTTTATCATCCAAAGGCAGTTCCAATCCCTGCATACTGTTGGGCGGTTAGAGTAGATGTTACATCCTTCATTATCGGTACAATGTTCACACTCTTTTCCAGAAAGTTTCTTAAGTTCTGGCGTATCTATCGTGAGATCAATACAGCACATTGTGCATGCACCACAATTCCTACCTGGGACAAGACTTTCCTTCATTATAGGGTTACTCATGGATAATCCAAAAATAGATTCTAAGGTTGATTATATAGTCATCTCAGAGCTTGTGAAAAAATGAAACGTTACAAAAAGGCAAAACCTTGGGAGGCATTGCAGGCCCCAAACCCCCACGCTTTTAAAATTACAAACAAAAGCAAAACCTTGGGCTTCGCCAAAACCCATCAGGGGAATGATTCCCCTGGACCAGCACTAATAAGGGCTTAACCAAAATCACCGGAATCAGGTGCTAATACTTCACGTTTTCCGGCACCGTTGGCAGCGGATATCAGACCATCTGCTTCCATGCGTTCTACCATTCTTGCTGCACGGTTATAGCCTATTTTAAAGTGACGCTGCACCATGCTGGTGCTTACTTTACCAGCTTTTACTACTACCGCTGCCGCTTGGTCGTATAGTTCGTCATAATCGTCTGACTGTGGATCACTAGCAGGTAGATCTGGGGTACTATCTTCTTCACTTCTGGCTACTAATACTTCTGAATTGTATTGTGGTGTGCCAGTGGTTTTTAGGTATTTTACTAAATCGTTCACCTCTTCATCAGAGACGAATGGGGCGTGAATTCTTTTTAATATGGATGTGCCCGGTGGTAGGTAGAGACCATCACCCATACCTAGCAGACGTTCTGCACCCATGGAGTCGAGAATTGTTCTGGAGTCGATTTTTGATGATACCTGGAAAGCCAATCTTGTGGGAAAGTTGGCTTTAATCAAGCCTGTAATAACATCTACCGACGGTCTCTGCGTTGCGATAACAAGATGCAAACCTGCTGCCCTTGCCATCTGTGCCAAACGGGCGATAGCTGGCTCCACCTCTTTACCTACCTGAATCATCAAGTCGGCTAACTCGTCAATAACAATGACGATCAACGGCTTTTTCTCCAAGGCTATTGGCTCATCCTGCTCAACTGGTGCCCCTGTTTCAGGATCAAAGCCAACTTTTACCCGCCTTGTGGGCTGCTCGCCTTTGGCTATACAACGTTCTATTTTTTGGTTAAACCCGACTAAATTCCGCACCCCAAGTTCAGACATCAAACGGTAGCGTTCTTCCATCTCGGCAACAGCCCATTTTAAAAGATTTGCTGCCTTATGAACATCTGTTACCACAGGTGCCAAAAGATGGGGTATGCCTTCATAGATTGACAATTCCAACATTTTGGGGTCAATCATTAAAAAACGCACTTCATCAGGTCTTGCATTAAACAAGATAGAGCAAATCATGGCGTTTACTGCAACCGATTTACCAGAACCTGTTGTACCAGCAACCAAAAGATGCGGCATTTTAGCTAGATTGGCAGAAAAAGGTACACCGTTGATGTCCGATCCCAAAGCCACACCCAACGGATGATTGATTTTTTCAAATCCTTCTGATTGCAACACCTCACGCAGATAAACCGTCGCCCTTATTTCGTTGGGCAACTCAATTCCAATCACCGTTTTACCAGGAACATTACCAACAACACGGACAGATTCAGCAGATATGGAACGAGCCAAATCGTCGGAGATAGTCACAACTTTAGAGGCCCGTAAACCAGGGGCCGGATCTAGCTCAAAGGTGGTTACCACTGGTCCCGGCATCACATCTATAATCTGGCCCTTAATTTTAAAATCAGCCAGTTTTTGCTCTAAAAGTCGAGCCATTACGCTCAACTCTTCTTGGCCTGGGCCTTGTCTTGTCAACGGTGGTTCTGTAAGCATATCCAAAGAGGGCAGAGGCATATCCTGCTTTGCGGCCTCTTCCTCAGACTCTAATGTGCCACTGGATGGAGTTTGCGCCATGGGCTTGGGCATATTGACAGGAATCTCCATGGGAGGAATTGGCCCCTCATCAGCAAACTCTTCATCATTATCTTCAGCAAACTCTGGCTCAATCTTTAATGGGGCTAAGTTGGGAGTAGGCACAGTTGCAAGAGTTGGAGCAACAATAGGCTCCTCATCCTCTTCAATCACTTCTACTTCTGGCGCAAAGCTTTCTTCCTCATACTCCTCATCTTCTTCAGCATCGTCTTCTTCGGCATCAACTACAACAGGCTCTATGATAGTATCCATCTGAGGGGGAATATCCTCATCATCAGCCTCTGCAAAAAGCTCCTCCTCTTCTTCTTCAACCTCATCCATATCAGAGATATCAATTTTTTCTATTTCAGCCACATAAGGAGCATCTGGCAAAATAGGGTCGTCTAGTTGGGACTCCATGGTCGGTTCAGAATGCAACTGTTCACTGAAATCCATCTCTGGCTCTACCCGCACACCGGAGCCTTCTAAAACT
The DNA here is from genome assembly GCA_015232795.1 of Magnetococcales bacterium. GTDB lineage: Bacteria > Pseudomonadota > Magnetococcia > Magnetococcales > JADFYX01. The sequence continues at coordinate 540 of JADFYX010000105.1, read as the reverse complement.
GGATCAGCAGCCATTGGTGTCATCCAATCAAGCTGTCTTCTAAAGCTTTTTTGAATTAATTTACTGATAAAACGCTGCACAACAGCAGGAATAATAGCAATAACATCAAATACACTACGGGCTGTATTTGTTACTATCTCAGCTGTAGGTAGTTTTTCTTCTTGTGGCTCAATGTTTTCAACGACAATAGGCTCCTCAGCTTCTGCAAGCTTGGCTGCTGCCTCCTTGCGCTCTTTACGGCTAGCTTGACTCTTTTCTAAGAAATCTATAATGGAAAAACGGCTCAAAACCATTAGGGCAAGAATACCCAGAGGAACCAATAAAATCAGACTACCCCACAAACCGATAGTCTGTATTAAAGCCTGAGCACTCATATACCCAACCACTCCACCAGGACCAGCAGGTAAAAATGATGGCACACTGTCATTGGCTAACAGAGAAGAGAGGAGAACCGTCACCACTGCCAACATGGGTAGGGCTGCCAATCTATCCCAAAATTGCAGAGTTTTACCCCGGCTGAATAGTAAAAACCCAGATATA
>JADFYX010000104.1 GCA_015232795.1 Magnetococcales bacterium | reverse complement strand
ATCCTCGCCTCTGAAATCAAGGATAGTATCCCTAATTAATGCTGGGGTTTTATATTCTAAAATTTTGATTAAATGGCTCTCAAAATTATCTGCATAGGAGTTAAAGACACCTCTTACATATTCTTTCGGTGCAGAAGCTGATGTCTTATTGGTTAGGGCGTTTAGAAGGTGTTCTGCTTCGGGAAAGTCTGGTTTGATAGCGAGTGACTTTTGAAAACAAACTATAGCTTCATCAAATCTTTCACATTCTGTCAAGGTGCTGCCAAGATGGAAGTGAGCGTCCAAAAAATCAGGTTGAATTGATATAGCTGTTTTGTACGATGCAATTGCTTTATCAAATTTTTTCTGACTTTTTAGTATATTAGCAAGGTTGTAGTGAAATTCAGGAAGTTCAGGTTGTAGTTCTATTGCTTTCTTGTAACAAGAGATTGCCTCCGTCTTTCGCTCCAAGGGCAAAAGGGATGTTCCCAAGTTAAAATACAGCTTTGCAATATTTCCGTTGATATTTATGGCTTTTAAAAACTGTTCAGCAGCAAGATCATGTCGTCCAATTTTTTGTGCAATTACCCCAAGTAGATTTATGGCATCAATGTGATTGGGATTAGAGAGTATGATGGCAGAACAAGTTTGATATGCCTCAACATAACGTTCGGCAAGGAAATGATTGGTCGCTAATAAATATGCATCTGAGTTGGTCATTTGAGGTTGAGAATCGGACCCGAATATTTGCTTTGAAGACATTTGCTACATATCTCCCATAAAAGTCAGAAAGCCCCCTAGAAGGAAGCCCATTACCATATGAACCATGATGGCTGTGGTGTTGCTCAAATAACTTTAGCACTGGCTCATTATAGAATATCCATATGCCATACTTTTTTGTAGATTATATCAGCATGTTAAGTGAAACGCTCCAACTACCGAATAAAAATTCTCACGTAACTGGTTAGACACCGTAATGGCTTGACCAGTTTTTATAGACAAAATTTGTGTCCGAGAAACTGAGAGCTTGTAAAAAAATGCAACCCTACTGCGAATGCCCCAAATTCACCCCCCGCATCGTATCGAAACGTGCCAAATTTGCTTAAATAGCTCACTATGCGCACCAATTTGTCCCATTCCGCCACGTCACAGGGGGCGTTTTGGGACGTTCTCGCTACGGGTTTCATTTTTTCACAGGCTCTGAGTGCTGTACAGATAGTTCCCGCTATCTTAATCACATAGTTATGGACTTCAAAAGAGATTTAGGGGAGAATAGAGACATGTGTTGAGATACTTTGGTAATCCTGGTCCAAATCGGTGGGTTGAGGTGGTTGGTTGAGAATCATGGGTTATTTGTTCACTCTGTAGCTAAGGAGAATTAAAATGGAAACTGCTATTGAACTATTAAAAACAGTCATCGGCAATGAAGTCGCTGTAAGCTCCTTCTATTCAGTCGCTTCAGAGCTGGTAAAGGATGGTGAAGTCCAGATGGTTTTTCTTGAATTATCCGGTATGGAGGACAGTTACGCCCAGAAGATAGTTGATAAATTCAAGGATGCCCCTTGCTCTAAAGGCTTCGACCCTCAAGAATATCTTGCAAATCTTCCCGAAGATGTCTACACAGCAGATATTGGGACATCCAAAATCCTCAAAAACAGCACTGTTAGACAGGTATTGGAGATGGCAATATCCCATGAAAAAACTTCAAAAGACAGTTATGATCAGTTGGAAAAAATAGCGATCGACCCTGAAATGAAAACAGTTTGCCGGGAATTGTCAAAAACAGAAGAGCAGCACATCCTTCAGCTTACCGAATTGATCAACTCGTTGGATATGGACCCTGATGAACGTCCACCTCTTTAAGATGAATGAGCAAAGCTTAATTATAGTCAAACAGCCAACAGAGAGGTTTGTGTACGTTAAATAGATTTTAACGTACACAAACTTTACATGTCGAAGGGGCGTACATCATACATATTTGACAAATCTTCACACAATTTGGTCACCTCAACAAGCTCATTATTTGCATCCAACAGCGCAAGACGAATGGCTCGGACAACATCTTTTTCTATTGAGACATTCCCTTGTTCAGTAGTTATTATTCGCTCCAGGAAGCTGACGACAAAGTCAATGCGACCCTTCGCGATTGCAGCACGCGAGTCCACCTCTTCGATTTCGAATAGCACATTCATAAGCGTATCCTGACTCTATCCACTGACTACCAGGCAAACGCCACCTGCATAATCAGCTAAAGCGCGATAAGCAGATATCCCAACAACGCAAAGACAACGACCATAAACACACGCAGAGATACATGACCACCAAAGTGAAAAAATTCGGCTCCAGAATAATGTTTTGAAGGTGTTATAAACATGACTATCCCCTTATTGTTAGAGTTTAAACCATTAGAGTCACGTATTGAGAACTAGTTCCAAATTTTAAACTTTATGATTGCTCTTACTAACTATATTATGTTAATCTGTGAGCAACAACATACTTATCTAATTTTCTGACTTACTTACCAAACTCAAACACGTCATGGATATCTGTTACTGAAAAAGACACCAATAATCATCAATGAAGCCCAGTAAGAATAAAGCTAATTGGATTTCTATCCCTACGAAAAACAGCCTCGCCAGCCATTAGGCGTGGTTAGGGTAGTCAACAGACGCTTCAACCCCAACTCCATGGCAGGGGACACCCCCTCTCCCACCTTGATACTAACCGCCTCCAAGCCCAGAAGTCGCCAATCTACCCTTGCAAAACCTGGATCGGTCATCTCCAGCAATTGCAGCCCTTGCAACAGGGAAAGCTGGTGAACCGATTTAACATCAGCAACTACAATATCATCAATTTCAGCCCGATTCCACACATGCAAAGAGCCACCCTGTGCTCCCGTGAACACTCCGTCTACTAGTAGCAGATAACGTGGATAGGGACGATAATTCTGAATGGTAAGCAGATCTGTTCCCAAATCCACCAGCCATGGAGAATAATTCCTATCCCTTAACATGGAAACCAGGAGCGAACCACAACCGTCATCCCCCAGCAGAGGATTCCCCAACCCGGCAACTCCCCACTCAATCATGAGCTCTCCTTGCGCATGGTCAAATCTACTAGGTGAGTGGCACAAGAGATACATGGGTCATAGGCCCGAGCAACCATCTCCAGCCCATGTTTTAGACGGGCCTCATCGTTTTGAGCATGGTGGAGCCAGCAACTTGCAGTGGTGGCGAAATCTTTCTCAATGTTGGCTAGATTCTGTGCTGTTGGAGTGATGATATCGGCATCACACAGCAAACCATCCGCATTCAACCCATAGGCGTGATAGAGAGTACCCCGTGGCACCTCAAGAGCCTGTTGCCCCGCACTTTTCTTGGCTTTGACTTGAGTATTGACTGGGGACTCAGGAGTAGCCAATGATAAATCATGGGCCAACTTTTCCCCTTCAGACAAGGCCCAGACCAACTCGACAAATTGGGCAGGATTATTGTGCATGGGGGTGGGTCGGTCTGGTATGATACGGTTTCGTGTTTGTGCCGCTACCCCACTCATCCGCTCCCCATTAAGAACCATCCTTGCTACTGCCCCAACCATGAAGGGCTTATCAGAATACAATGACTGTTTAGCCGTAGAGTGACTGACAACCGACTCATGAACTCGCTGGCGAAAGTTGGCAACAGGGATAGGATCATGTCCACTAGCTGCCAACATCCCACCATGTAAAGCATAATTAGAACCATCTGGTTGCAGTGCGACATAGACCGCCTGATCGAGATGACAGTCAGGGATGGGCAACTCGATGATAAACCTCTCCAGGGCGAGCGCAGATTCAAGCCCCTCTGCTAACTGCCCTGCTAGAGCGGTCAAAGACTCTGCGGTGGGTATGCGACCCATGCCGCCGATGGTCATATTGACCGGATGGATAGCTCGACCACCTATAAGTTCTTGAATAGCATTGCCGATCCGTTTTAGTTCCAAGGCTTTGCCCACCACATCCGGTTGATATTGCGCCATCTCCAACACCCCGGAATAGCCCAGATAATCTGGAACCGCCAGACAAAAAAGGTGGAGGGCGTGACTCTCAATGAACTGCCCGAGATTAAGAAGATCACGAAAGCTTTGCACCTGAGGAGTTACAGTAATATCCAAGGCATCCTCTATGGCCCCCAAAGCACATAAGGTGTGACCTGATGAACATATGGCACAAACCCGGCTGATGGTTCCTGGAACCTCTTCAAAATGCCGTCCCAGCAAAAGAGCCTCATAAAATCTAGAGCCTTCAAAAATTTCCATTTCACACCGCTCCACCCCATCTGGCCCCACTGTCACGTGAATACCCCCATGGCCCTCGACCCTAGACAGATGGTTGATGGTTATGGTGGTCATGTTCCTGACTCCTTGGTTTGACTGCGGTGATGACCCCGACGTTGAGGATCGCCAGCAAAATCCGCTGCCAGATTTCGCTCCACCCAGGCTGGTGTGGAAAAACGGCGCAAGGCATCTACAACGTCTGCTTTTGCCAGACCGTGACGGAAGAACATCTCACGGGTAGCATCATAGCAAGGATCGTCCACTGGCCCCCGGCAGCCGTCACATGGGCGACCGTAACTGATACAGCGAGCTTTGCACCCTCCCACCGTCACTGGACCACAGCAGACCCGGTTTTGACTCTGAACCAGACAAATCTGCTCTGCCATGCGACATTCGGCACAGACGGGAAAATCAATCCGCTGCGGCTCGCCTCCGGCAAGTATAGCTGCCAAAGCCTCCAACAACTCCCCGATTTCAATGGGACAGCCCGGAATGCTGAAATCTACAGTCACAAAACTGGAAAGAGGTTCAGCCCCCATGGCTTTTGGAAAAACCTCGCCATCGTCATAGACCTGTTTATTGAGTTGCTTTACCGGGATATGGGCTGTCATGGCAGGGAGACCTCCCCACACGGCACAGGAACCAATAGCCATGAGGCTACGGCTCTGCTTGCGAATTTTTTCCAACTCTTCACGATCCCGTTGTGAACAGACCGACCCCTCTACCAAGGCCAGATCTAACATTCCCTGCCACTCCTCTTTCCTAGAGATGGCCATATCAAAAACCACAACATCAACCCGCCCGGCCAAGGCGATAAGTTCAGGTTCGGCATTGAGCAGGGCCAGTTGATCCCCGGCACAACCGGTGAGTCCGAATATTCCTACCTTTGGTTTTTGGGCTGTTCGAGAATTCACATCAAACCTCCAATGGCTCTCCTAGACTGCGGGCCTCCCAAGCAGAGAAAACCGGACCATCCTGGCAGGTGGAACGGCAACTTATAGCACAGTGACCACAATGGCCGATGCCACACTCCATACGTCGTTCAAAACTAAAAAATACATTCTCCGGGTAGAGTCTCTTACTACGCAATATCTTGGCAACCGGACCATACATGACAGGTGGGCCACAAATGGCTGCGACAGTGTTATCTGCCGTCAACTCCAACCTCTCAAGCACCATCCCGACATGCCCCGTATCAGCAGGAAATAAATCTTTAGGGGCAGGATGCTCCACCGCCAAACAGACATCCAACTTCGTGCTGTCAATCCAATACTCCAAATCTTCACGAAACAGGGCTTCGGCTTGCCTACCCATGCCATAAACCAGTATAAGCCGTCCATAACTTTCCCGGTGCTGCAATACGTATTGCAAAACACTACGCAATGGAGCCAAGCCCAAACCGCCAGCGATCAACAAAACGTCCTTCCCAACCATTTTCTCCATGGGAAACCCATTGCCAAACGGTCCTCGCAAGCCAACCAAGGTATTCTCACCCAACTCGAACAAGCGTCTGGTAACACTACCGGTACGACGAATACACAACTCCAGATAATCGATATGGGCAGCGTGACAGATAGAGAAAGGAGCCTCTCCCACTCCAGGTACTGAAAGCATCACAAATTGACCAGGCCGATGATTTTCACCGGATGGACCAATGGCAAAAGGGTCATCCAATTGCAGTTGAAACAGGGCAACATCTTGGGCTAACTTCCGATGATGGACCATGTGGGCACTGAGTGGTAATAGGACGTTCATAATCACTCCTCATTCAGGCACAAGAAGCGTGAACCCGGCTTAATACCGAGACCACGTCAATACCTGCCGGACAAGCCTCCTGGCAACGTCCACAACCTACACATGCAGAGCGCTGGTGCTGCTTTACGTGGACAACCTCTTTATGGAAAAAACGGTTCTTGACCCGGTCGGATCTATCGCTACGAAAATGTACTTCTCCGGCAATCCGATCAAAATCCCTAAACAGGCAGGAGTCCCACTGACGACAACGACGACCACTACCATCTAGCTCAACCCGGTCAAAAATGTCGTAACAGGTACAGGTGGGGCAGACCATGGTGCAGGCTCCGCAAGCAAAACATGCCGCTCCCAACTCATCCCAGACTGCACAATCGGGATTGGCCTCCATAATCTGCGACAAATCTGCAACATCAACCTTAGGTGTCAGCAGATGGCGACGCTGATACAGGGTCTCCAGATAATCCTGCCGATCCTCATCAACAACATCATGGAACATCTCCCGAGCCTTATGGATCAACCCATGCCCAGCTTCACTGCCAACCTGGATATAAAAACGCTCACCCAAATCCCAGAAAAACAGATCATAGCCCCCCATGATCTGCTGAGTGTTCATGGTGGCGCAAAAGCATTTGTCGTCAGGTAGACAACCCAAGCCGACAATCAGCGCATTTTTGCGTCTGGACTGATAAGCAGAATCAGCATAGGGAGTGGAAAAAAATTGATCGATGATACGCAACCCATGGAGGTCACATGGGTGGAGACCAAACAGCAGAAAAGGCTCCTCAGCAACCTCAACGGGGTGGTAGCCCTTCTGGTCAAATGTGCAGATTGTCTCTTCAGGGAGAAGAAAATATTTTTTAGGTGGCAGTAAGGTACGGTGATACTCCAAGGCCAACGCCTCGACACCATGACCCGCAAGGGGTGAAAAACGATATCGCCCATCCCCAGCAGATACTGGTATCTGTACCCGGAACTGCTCTTGGCAAACATCAAGAAACTGCCCCAAATGCTCACGGTATAGAGTGAAGGTTTCCATAGATGCCCCCGACCCATTTTCTCAGGCTTCCCAAACCAACAAACCATATATTCCCAGTTACCAGCTTAGAGTCTACATCCCACTCTATTGTTCCTAAATATCTATATTTTATATCTACTCAACTAGCGCACCTTTACCTTTACCAACTCTCCGGCAATAGGGTCAACCACATGGACGGCACAGGCAATACAAGGGTCAAAACTGTGTATGGTACGCAAAATCTCCAGGGGCTGTTTGGGATCATGCAATACATGTCCTGCCAGTGCCGCCTCATAAGGACCGGGTTGGCCATTGTTATCCCGTGGTCCGGCGTTCCAGGTACTTGGCACTACTGCCTGATAATTATCAATTATACCATCTTTAATCACCACCCAATGGGCCAACGCACCACGAGGTGCCTCTGTAAAACCAACCCCCCGAGCCACCTTGGGCCAGGTTGCTGGTTCCCACTTTTTCGCGTTAAAGGTCTTCATATCTCCAGCCTTGATATTTGCTAGCAAACTATCCAGCCAACCATCCATGGCTTCAGCCACTACCTTGGTCTCAATGGTACGGGCAGCAGTTCGACCCAAGG
>JADFYX010000103.1 GCA_015232795.1 Magnetococcales bacterium | reverse complement strand
TGAATTACACAGGGAAGATCAATTATCTTCTCGGTATATTTATCTCGCTCATGATAGGGGATAAAAAATTTATCCGCAAAAAGATAGTCCATAGCAGCCATGTTGGTTCCATGGGGATAACCCCAAGCAGTAATCTGTATGGGAGCTGGTTTACGAGCAAAGGTTAACAGGCGGTTGCCTTTGGTGTGTCCCGCAAGATCCACCAGAATATCTATGGCATCTTCTCGAATTTTTGCGGCTAATTGGGCATCATCTATTTTTGCGGTCTTAAACCATCCTGTGGCTTTTTCCTTAAACTGATGGGTCAGATCATCTTCTTCAACGTTACCTGCATAACAGAATATCTTAAACTCGTCTGGGTTATAATTCAGTAACATAGGGCCAAAAATGTGGGCTGCTGAATGGTGGAGAAAATCTGCACCCACATAGCCAACTCTTAGTTGACGTGTAGGATCGGGGCTGTTGCTAAAAGCAGACCAGCAATCTCGCAACGGTTCTGCATGTTGCTTGTTCCATTTTATGCGCTGGGTTTGAAAAAGATCTGTTTTTGCATCGGTATAAAGATCAGTACAAAAAATTAACTGGTCGTTGGCTTTTACATAGTCCGGTTTAAGAGCTAAGGCTGCTTGGTAGTAGAGACTCGCCTCGGCAAATTTACCCTGCTCTTGCAAAACACAACCAATATTATAGTGGGCATCAACATAATCTGCTTTAATTGCAATGGCGTTTTTGTAGCTGACTATCGCCTCATTTAGCTTGCCTTGCTCCTCTAAGGTAACACCGAGATTATGATGCGCCTCAAGGTAGCCAGGGTTTAACTTTATGGCTGTGTTAAGGTCACAAACAGCTTCATCCAACCTGCCTTGCTCCTGTTTGGCGTAACCGAGATTGCTATAGGCTTCGGCATAATCGGGTTTTATGGATATTGCTGCTTCATAGCTTGCAACCGCTTTTTCCAACTCACCATGGGCTTGCAAGGCGATGCCAAGATTGTAATATATTGCGCAATTTTCGGGCTGTATTGCTATAGCCTTTTGATAACTGACAATTGCCTCCCAAAGTCTGCCTTGTTGTTGCAATAAAACACCAAGATTATAGTGTGCTGAGGCAAAACTTGGTTGAACCTCTATAGCTGCATTATAGTAGGCAATAGCTGTATCAACATCTCCCTGCTCAGCAAAAACAACACCAAGATTGTAGTGAGCCTGGGAATAGGTGGGTTCAATGGCTATGGTTTTTTTAAAACTTGATATAGCCTCATCCAACTCTCCTAGTTCCTGGAGAATAATGGCAAGATTATAATGAGCCTGAGCAAAGTCAGGACTGATGGCTATGGCTTTTTTGCCAATTTTTAACGCCTCTTGCAGTTTGCCTTGTTTTTGCAAAGCAAAAGCCAAATTGGATAGAACCCCCCTATGATCGGGTTGGATAAAAAGACACTTCTCATAATACTCAATTGCCTCCACAAGCCGATCATTCTGCTGTAAGGTTACTCCCGTATCGAAAAGCTCTTTGGCTCTCAAATAATCGCTGTCGCTTTTAATATTTTTATTTTCTTTTACAATATCATTGAGATAATCCTCAATTTTTTTATTGCCAGGGTCCATTTTAAGAGCACTCTGTAAAACTGATATTGCCTCTTGCAGTTGTCCTAAAGGATAGAGTGCTGTTGCTAAATTGAAATAAAACAACGAAATCCTACTATCAATTTTTATAGCACGTCTAAATTGCTCTACCGCTAGATCATGGCGGTTGCATTTTTGGGCAATAATACCAAGTAGATTTATTGCATCTACATGGCTGGGAAAACTTTGAATAATGGCACAGCACATCCTATCAGCCTCAAGATAACGTTCAAAATTGAAGTGATCTACTGCCTGCCCAAATGCCTCATCTACTGAAAGCTGCATTGTATTATCCATAGGCTTTTCAATGTTATTTTTATCTTGGTAGCTCTTCACTACACCACCTTTGCCAAAGTTGCATATAGATAGCTTCTACATTTTCTACATATAGCTGAGAGTCCCCTAGAGCTGACAAAAGAAAACGCTCTTGCAACTCTTTTCGTAAAAGCTGCAACTTTTTGATATCATCTGCAAACTCAATAGCTTTTGCCAGATATTCAGCTTCATCTTTAGCGCGCCATTCATCAAGGCCCAACTGATGCAGAATAGATGCGCTAGTGGGACAGCGACTCTTTTTTTCACATGTTAAAACCGGAACCCCCATCCGTAAAGACTCCAAGGTTGTCATACCCCCATTATGGGGAAATGGGTCCAACATTATATCCACCAAATTATGGGCTTCCAGGTGTTCATGCTTTGCGGTTTTACCCATTAAAATGAGCCGTTCAGCCGAAATCCCATATTTTTCAAAGTTAGACTGCACCTCATGCTGGCGTTTATCTAAATCTAGTGTCCCGGTTTTTATTAACAGTTTTGCTGTGGGAACAGCCAGTAAAATATCAGACCAAAGTCTGTATACGGCAGTGTTATATTTTACAATCCGGTTAAATGCTCCGAAGGTAACATATCCAGCTTTACAGATAGGTGGAGATTTGATTTTAGGAAATTGGATATCCGAACTTAAGTGGATAACACTAGGTAGGTCAATAATCTGTTCGCTATATTTTTTTCGCTCGGATTTTGGAATGAATATAGGGTCAGCAAAAAGATAATCCATGGCCTCCATACCTGTGCCATGGGGATAACCCCACGCTGTAACCTGTATAGGAGCGGGTTTTCTGGCAAAAGTTAAAAGACGGTTGCCTTTGGTGTGTCCGGCAAGGTCGAGCAAAATATCTATGGCATCTTCTCGTATTAGTGCTGCCAAGGCTTCATCATCCAGTTGGGAGCTATCCACCCACCCGGTTGCTTTATTCTTAAACTCAACTGTCAACTCATCTTCTTTACTGTTGCCAGCATAAATAAAAAGCTGAAATTTAGCTGCATCATGGTTTAACAACATGGGGGCAAATATGTGGGCAGCAGAGTGGTGTCTGAAATCAGCACCAACATAACCGATGCGCAATTGGCGTTCTGGGTCTGGAGCGTTGTTATGGGGCTGCCACAACTGCTTTAAGGGTTCTGCATGTATTTTTGACCAGTTTTGTCGCTCTAACTGAAACATGTCAGAATTTGCAGCGGAGACTGCATCTATACAAAAAATAAGATTGTTATGAGCGTCTATTAAATCTGGCTTTAACGATATGGCTTTTCTAAAATTTACAACCCCCTCCTCCAGCCTGCCTTGATCTTTTAGGGCTGCACCAAGGTTGCTATAGGCCTCGGCAAAATTGGGGTTAAGGGATATGGCTTTTTGGTTGTTGGCGATAGCCTCTTCTAACCTGCCTTGCTCCTGCTTTGCAAAAGCCAGATTACTATAAGCTTGGGCATAGCCTGGTTGCAGTGATATGGCCTTTTGCAGATTTGCCACTGCAAAATCCAGACGACCTTGCTCTCTCAAGACATTACCAAGATTGTTATAGGCTTGGGCAAAACCGGGTTGTAGAGATATGGCTTTTTGGTAGCTTGCAACTGCTCCAGCTAAATTGCCTTGTAACTGTTGAACATTACCAAGATTGTTGTAGGCTTGGGCAAATGAGGGATTAACAGAGATGGCCTTTTGGTAGCAGATGATCGCCTCAGCAAACTTACTTTGATCCTGCTTTGTAAGCCCAAGATTGTTGTGAGCACCGGCATAATCTTGTTTTAGAGCGATAGCTTTTTGCAACAGGAGAGCCGACTCTTCAAGAACTCCTGTTGCCTGTAACACCCCACCAAGGTTACAGAGGGCAACAACGTTATCTGGTTGCAGTTCAAGACATTTTTTATAACACCCTATTGCTTCATCTAATTGACCTGTTTGATGAAATGATACACCCTTTTGCAATGCAGTTTGAGCAGCAAGGCTGCTGGCTTTTGCAATATGCTTGGTGGGCATATTTTTTTTAGCAAGCTTTTGTTGTCGCCTCCTCTCAGCTCTATTCATCTCTCTTTTTTGCCTTACACCATTTTTGCCACAACTGCCTATAAATAGCTTCAACTTTGCCAACATATAACTGAGAGTTACCAAGAACTGAAGCATCAAAACGGTCACGTAACTGTTCACGCATGACTTTTAACTGCTCAATATCAGCAGCAAATTTAACAGCTTTTGCAATATACTGTCTTGTATCTTGTGTGTTCCACTCATCCAATCCCAATATGTGCAGCATAGCTGAGCTAGCCGGACAGCGGATTTTTTTTTCACAAGTTAATACTGGTACACCCATTCGCAGTGACTCTAGTGAGGTCATGCCACTATTATGGGGAAAAGGGTCCAACATGATATCAATTAGTCCGTGGGCTTTTAAATGCTCTTCATGGGAAGTTTTACCCAATAAAATAAGACGGTTATTGGCGACTCCCTTTCTGCTAAAAAAAATTTCTACTTCTGCAATACGTAAAGGAGAGTCCAATTTAGCAGTTTTTATTAATAGTTTTGCATTTGGTATAAGGTTTAAAATCTCCGCCCAAAGTGTATAAACCTCATCGTTGTATTTCTCAAGACGGTTAAAAGCCCCAAAAGTAATATATCCCGATTTTAAAACTGGAGGCTCTGTTACAGGAGGAAAATTAGTAGCGGATTTAAGATGAATGGCACAGGGAATATCTATAATCTGCTCTGTATACATGTGGCGGTCTGCTAGTGGGATAAAAAAAGAGTCCCCAAATAGATAATCCATAGCAGACATGCTTGTTCCCAGAGGATATCCCCAAGCAGATATCTGTATAGGGGCTGGTTTGCGAGCAAAGGTTAATAGACGGTTGCCTTTGGTGTGTCCAGCCAGATCAACAAGAATATCTATGGCATCATTTTTTATAATTTCAGCCAACCGAGCATCATCAATTCTGCTAGTAGACAACCAACCTGTTGAGTTTGCCTTAAAACTTTCAGTTAAACCGTCCTCAATTGTATTACCCGCATAACAAAATACAGCAAAATTTTTACGATCATAATTCAACAACATTGGCCCAAATATATGGGCTGCCGAATGGTGCTGAAAATCAGCACCCACATACCCTATCCGCAGTTTGCGGTTGGGTTCTGGACTGTTTGTTAAAGTTGGCCACAAAGCTTTCAATGGTTCTGCATGAATCTTGTTCCAGTTTTCTCTATGAGCATAACAAAGCTCTGAGTTAACTTCTGGCATTAAGTCAGCACAAAAAATCAGGTTATTGTGGGCTTGCACATAACCTGGTTCACAAATTAAAGTCTGTTGATATCTGGCAACAGCCTCGACATATTTACCTTGTTCTTGCAAAGCAAAAGCATAATTATAATGTGCCTCGGTTAAACCAGGTTCAATTTCTATTGCTTTTTTAAAGCTGATTATAGCCTCTTCATGCTCACCTTGCTCTTGTAAGGCAGCACCAAGGTTACTGTGTGCCTGAGCATAATCAGGTTTTATGGCAATTGCACTTTTGTAACTTAAAATTGCGGCATCAATTTGCCGTTTTATTTGCAAAACAACACCAAGATTATAATGGGCCTGAGGATAATCTGGTTTTATGGCTAGGGTGTTTTTATAACTTAAAATAGCATCATCAATCTTGCCTTCTGCCTGATAGATAACCCCAAGATTATAGTGGGCATTAAAAAATTCTGGCGTAAGAGCAATGGTATTTTTATAACTAGAGATGGCAGCAGTAAATTTGCCCTGTGCTTGGTGTATAACCCCAAGGTTATAGTGAGCATTTACATAGCTTGCTTGAATGGATATTGCTCTCTTCAGGCTTTCCGCCCCAAGATCTGACAATCCTAGGAGGTGCTGGGTATAACCAAGCTCACTCAGAGACTCTACATAGTCGGGGTTACTCTCTATGGCTTTTTGAAAACTTAAAACTGCCTTATCCAAGCTTCCCTCACCTAACAATGCAAGACCAAGATGGTAGTGAACTTGGGCATTATTGGGCATTATTGCTATAGCTTTTTGGTAACTATCAATAGCCTCACCAATTCGCCCTAATGGATACAGGGATGTTCCTAAATTGAAATATAATAGTGCGTTGCTATTATCTACTGAAATAGCCCTCATGAATAGTTCAACTGCCAGATCATGACGGTTCACCCTCTGGGCGATAATCCCTAGTAAATTAATTGCATCAACATAGTTAGGAGCCTCATTTAAAATAGCACTACAGACTCTATCAGCCTCGGCTAAATCCCCAGAGTTAAAACTGTCTACAGCCTGTTTATAAGCAGCTTTGAGGGTTAGTTCAGGTTGTTCACTTTGCTTGGGATCGGTGGTTTTTTGCATATTCAAGACCTTTAAGCTTTTTGTTTTTTACACCATTTTTTCCAGAGTTGCCTATATATAACCTCCACCTCTCTTACATAGAGCCGAGAGTCTCCCAAAACTGATTTTTCAAATCGACCCTTTAGCTGCTTGCGCAAGGTTTTTAATAGTTGAACATCTTGGGCAAACTGTACAGCCTTATCAACATACTCCCCCTCATCTTTTGCCCGCCACTCATCAAGACCTAAAACATGTAGAATAGATGCACTTGTGGGGCAAGGGCTCTTTTTTTCACAGCTCAAAACTGGTACCCCCATACGTAACGACTCCAAAGTTGTCATGCCCCCATTATGGGGAAATGGGTCTAACAAAATGTCCACCAAATTATGAGATTCCAGGTGTTCTTGCTTTGATGTTTTACCTTTTAAGATAAGTCGCTTGGGTAAAATGCCATATTTTTTAAAGTTGGACTGTACCTCTTTACAACTTTTTTCAAAATCTAGAGCACTTGTTTTTATTAATAGTTTTGCTGTGGGAATAGCATGTAAAATCTCAGACCAAAGTCTATAAACGCTTTCGTTATATTTTACTAAACGGTTAAACGCACCAAAGGTAACATATCCAGCCTGGGTGATAGGTGGGGGATTAATTTCAGGAAATTGAATATCTGAACTTAAGTGGATTACATTAGGTAGGTTAACAATCTTTTCTGTATATTTTTTTCGCTCTGATTTTGGGATGAATATTGGATCAGCAAACAAATAATCCATAGCTTCCATAGCTGTTCCGTGGGGATAACCCCACGCTGTAACCTGAATGGGTGCTGGTTTTCTGGCAAATGTTAAAAGACGGTTTCCTTGAGAGTGGCTGGCAAGATCTACCAAAATATCTATTCCATCTGTTTTGATCTGTTGGGCCAACCCTACATCATCTATTTTATTTGTAGAGCACCATTTAGTTGCAACTTTCTTGAACTGCTCTGTTACCTCATCTTCTATCTCGTTGCCAGCATAACAATATATCTGAAATTTGTTTGGATCATGATTTAACAACATCGGCCCAAATATATTAGCTGCTGAATGGTTATTAAAATCAGCACCAACATAACCAATACGCAATTTTCTTTCAGGGTCTGGTGTATTGGTGAAGGGAGTCCAAAAAGCTTGCAGAGGTTTAGCATGCTGTTTGGCCCATTTTTCCCGTTCTTTTTTGGATTGCTCTGTATTTATGTCAGAAATAAGATCCAGGCAGAAAATCAGACTACTGTGGGCTTTTACATAGTCGGGATTAATTGCCAACGCCTTTTGATAGCAACTTATGGCCTTGTTAAACTGGCCTTGTTCTTGACAGGCAAAGGCGAGGTTATAATAGGCTTGAGCATAATCCGGTTTTAAAGAAATTGCCGTGTTAAAACAGGCGATGGCTTTATCGATATAACCCTGCATATGCAAAACCGCACCGAGATTATTGTGGGCTTGGGCATAATCAGGCTTAATTGCAATAGCTTTTTCATAACTTAAAACTGCTTTAGCAAATTTGCTCTGTTCTTGAAAAACAACACCAATATTATAGTGAGCATGGGCATAATCCGGATTTATAGCTATGGTTTT
>JADFYX010000102.1 GCA_015232795.1 Magnetococcales bacterium | reverse complement strand
TACCTTTGACTATGTACACTGATGGACAACGAGTGCCAGAAAATTTAGGTTGGATGTCAGCAAAAACGTTGGCCAACTGGTTTAAAAAAGATACGTCAGCCGCGTTTGCAGATGAGTAACCAATTTTTGAACCTAGGTTTGCAGCATTTTAACCAGAAAAAGAGGATTTCACGTGATTGAGGAACTTGATAACCAAGTAGCCACATTAAGGGAGTTGGCACGTCAAAAGGATAAGGTTGATGCCAGAAAAAATTCTGGTTCCCCTTCTCCTGCGGCAGCCATGGGTAGAGCTCCATCAGAGCGAAAGGTTCCCCACACCATGGCAATTACCAGTGGTAAGGGTGGGGTCGGCAAGACCCTTGTGACTGTTAATCTAGCTATTAACTACGCTCGCCAAGGTCTTAAGGTTTTGCTTATAGATGCCGACCTTGGATTGGCAAACATTGATGTGGTTTTAGGGGTAACCCCCAGCAATACCATTGAGGATGTTTTAAGTGGCGAGCTTACTCTTGATGAGGTGGCTGTTGAAGGTCCAATGGGAATTACCATCCTCCCTGCTGCTTCAGGTGTTGCCGAGTTGAGTAACCTCACAGAAGAGCAAAAACTCTCTCTGATGGACCATATCGACCATTGGCATGCCGATTTTGATGTTGTTCTTGTTGATACAGGGGCAGGAATTTCACCAAATGTGCGGTTTTTTGTCCTGGCGGTAGAACGTATTATGATCGTTGTTACCCCAGACCCGGCAAGTATAACCGATGCCTATGCTTTAATGAAGGTGATGTTTATGAATCACCGGGTATCCCACTTTGATCTGGTGGTCAATCAGGTGAGTAGTGAACAGGAGGCAAAGGATGTCTACCGTACTCTTTCTCAGGTTGCTGACAAATATCTAAATATCGGCATGAATTTTGCTGGTTCAATCCCAGAGGACCCATTGCTTGTTAAATCAGTGCGTCAACAAAGACCAGTTGCGGATCTGTATCCTGATGCTCCAGCGTCTCAGGCTTTTATCGCTCTGTCTAAAAGGGTGATGCGGATGTGGCAACAAAAACGTCATGATGATGGAAGGATGATCTTTTTTTGGCGCAGATTATTAAATGAAATGCCAAAAGATGGTCAACCAAAAGACGACCAAGAGACTACTAAGGAATAGTTCGATGATGGCCGCGACTACTGAAGAAGCTGAAAAAATCCAGGATAGTGTGGATACTTGGAACGGCATGACCCGTGATGAGGTTATTATTAAATTCTCACCTATGGTCAAATATGTTGCAGGGCGGATCTCTATGAAACTGCCAGAGTCGGTGGAACTTGATGATCTGATTCAGGTGGGTGTTCTGGGTTTAATAGATGCTGTATCCAAGTATGATCCAAAGCGGGGGATTAAATTCCAGACCTACGCCGAATTCCGGGTGCGGGGAGCGATTCTTGACGAGTTGCGGGCAACAGATTGGGTACCCAGGGCCGTAAGACAAGTTGCTTCACAAATTCAAAGTATATATCAGGATATAGAGGGTAAAAAAGGCGCTCCGGCTGAAGATGAAGATGTCGCAGAGCAGATGGGGGTATCTTTAAAAGAGTTTTACCAACAGTTGGACTCTGTACGGGGAATATCTATCATCTCATTTGATGATCTGCGTCCAGCCATGGAAGAGGGTGAAGAGTGGGATGTCCTGGATGTAATGGCTGATCCTAATGTGGAAGATCCCATCGAGACTCTCGGTTTGCAAGAGATGCGTCAGGCATTGAGTGAAGCCATTGGCGGTTTGCCAGAAAAAGAGCGGTTGGTGGTGACTCTCTACTATTTTGAGGGATTAACAATGCACGAAATAGGCGAGGTGCTGGGGTTGACTGAATCAAGGATTTCCCAGTTGCACAGCAAAGCTGCTCTTAGGATGAGAGCAAGAATTCGTCGGACTCAGGGTCGGAATTAACCATGTCTTTCTCATATTGGAATTTACTTGTTGTCCTCTGTTTTGTTATCCTGTATCTAGGTGTCGCTCTGGTTTTTGTCCAGTTACGCCGTTTTCGTGATGAGATGCACCAGCTAGTAGCGCAAAATTCTGCTGCCTATAAACCAGAAGATGAGTCACCTAAATTTGCTGAGGTGATTTTAAGACGACTGACATCTTTTGAGCTAAACATGACCACAACTCTAGAGGCGATTCCTCTACAGTTGAAAACAGATTTAGAGTCTATTCAAGGTGAGTTGCGTTTTCTGGCACAACCGCGCTCATCTAATTCTTCAACCTCTTCTAATGATAATCAAAGCAGTTTAAGAGGGGGTAATAGCCAAGATTCCGATGCCTACCGTGAGGCAAGGCTCCTTTTGGCTAATGGAGTAGATGAGGAGAGGGTGGTTAATGAGACAGGTTTGACTGTAGAAGAGGTTAGTCTGTTAAAAAGAATGACAAACAAAAGCTTAAATGAAGATGATTAACTAAACAATGCTTAACTAAGCCCCGGTATTTGCTAAAATTTTGGGATTATAAGAGGTCTTGGATAAATGGTTATCTCTGGGACCATGTCCCCCCCAGGTGGGACATCATCTGCCAAATCATCCGCAAAATCTTCCTCTCCTGCTGTGGGACAGGTTATGCAGGGTCGAGTCTCACAAACCTCCGGCAGCAATCAGGGGGTTATCCGTTTTCCCGATGGTAGTAGTTTCAATTATACAGGAGCCTCTCTTAAGGCTGGTGAGCAGGTGCAGATAGAGGTTTTGCGCTTGGCTCCTGATATGGTATTTCGTCTGGCAACCAGTACATCTGATGCAGCAGGTCGTCTGGCGATGAATGCCGAGCAGTCCCTTATGCGTGGCCCGGATGTATTCGCTCAACTTCTCTCGCAAACTGGTGGCAAAGCAAGCTCCGCTCTTAAAATGGGGATGCAATCTCCTTTGTTGATGTCTGGTAAAGGGGAGAATATGGCTGCTATTTTACAGCGGGTTCTGCCTAATGTTTCAGCTTCTGGACTGCTAAAAGGTGATGTTTCCGGTGTTGCCAACCTTTTGCAAGGTGGGCGGTCCGATATAGCCGATGCAATTCGTCTGCTGCGAGAGGCCGCTGCCGACCTGCGCCCTGCTGCCGGAGCCAGAGGTGATATAGCAGGGGAGCTAAGTGCTGCAAGAACATCACTGCAACGTTTGGGAGATATGATGGCAATGCAGGATATTCTCCCCAGAGTTGCACCGAGTAGCGACGGCGAAACCTTTTTAGGTTATCGGCTTTTTTGGCTAACAGAAGGGGGGTTGGGTGAGGCGGTATGGCGGAGGGAACAGGCCCGGCAGGGGGCTGGCAACAAAAAAGAGGATATAACATCAGTTCTCTTAACCCTCAACATGACCAACCTAGGCCCGGTACAGGCGCGTATTGCCTATGGGGAAAAAAGTTTATTGATCTCTATTGGTGCTGAAGATGAGGAGGCACTCTCTTCGTTGCGGACCAGTATTGGTGAACTACGTGGACAGTTGATCCAGGCTGAACTACCATTAAGATCTTTAGAACTATCCCGTTTGTCAGGGGGTGAGATAAAAGAGCAACGGTTGCAATCTTTAGGAGTTGGTGCCGGTTTTTCCGCAGAGGTATAGACAATCTTGTGAATAAACTATGAGTGACAAAGATGCAACCGAGATGAGACGGGAAGCCGTAGCCCTACGCTATCGCAAAGGCAGCGACCATGCTCCACGGGTGACCGCAACAGGTAAAGGCCGCATCGCAGAAACCATAATGCAAAAAGCCCAAGAGGCCGGGGTGACATTAATGGAAGACCCAGATTTAGTCTCGCTGCTCGGCAAAGTCCCCATTGGCGAGTCCGTCCCCGCACCACTATACAAAGCCGTAGCTGAAGTTTTAGCCTACGTCTACCGCATAAATAAACGGGTTACATAAACCCTTAGTTGCTACATACGTAAAAAACCTCCTTTTTCCCCCAATACATTGCCCAATAGGGTATACTCATGGCAAAATTGCCTGTGGGTTTATAGTGTTCTCCTTTTGAGGAGTTTGAACATGGGATATCGTACTGTCTTATTATTGATTTTTTCTCTGTTTGTCTTATTGAGTTCCGGCTGTGGTTATAAGGGTGATCTGGTTGTTACTGATTCTCAGATGACACCTAGCGAGCAGTCAGCGGATATTTCTTGAATTTTTTGTTAGTTTTGAGTTTTTATGGATTATTTTCATTACGTCGATAACCAGTTGCACTGTGAAAAGGTTCCCTTGAGTAAAATTGCTCAAGCTGTGGGAACCCCTTTTTACTGCTATTCTGAACAGACCCTGCAACGTCATGTTCGGGTTTTTCAAGAGGCGTTTGCCCCTATTTCCCATCTTATTTGTTACTCGGTTAAGGCCAATAGCAATCTTGCGGTTTTGGATAGTTTGGTTAAAGAGGGTGTTGGGTTTGATATTGTTTCCGTAGGAGAGTTGGAGCGGGCAAAGCGGGTTGGTTGTCCTGGGGAAAAGATAGTTTTCTCTGGGGTTGGTAAAAGGCGAGATGAAATTCAATCTGCGTTGGATTATGGAATTTTAATGTTCAATGTGGAGAGCAAAAGTGAGCTTTTGCGGTTGAATGGTATTGCAGGTGAGATGGGCAAAAAGGCACCAATCGCCATCAGGGTTAATCCGGATGTTGATCCCAAAACCCACCCCTATATCTCCACAGGCATGCGCACTAATAAATTTGGCATTTCTTACGATCAAGCTATACCTCTTTACCTTGAAGCGGCATCCCTAAAAAATATTGAAGTGTTGGGTTTGGATTGTCATATTGGCTCCCAATTAACCTCTTTGGCTCCATTTGTCGATGCTCTGAAACGGGTTTTAACTTTAGAAAAAGAGCTGTTCGCATCTGGCATAAAACTGCAATATATCGATTTGGGTGGGGGCTTGGGTATTCCCTATGAGGAGGAGCAAGTTCCCCCTCATCCAGAGCACTATGCCGGGGTTTTGCTGGCTGAGTTGAATAACCGTAACATCACCCTTATTTTAGAGCCAGGTCGGGTTATTTCTGGTAATGCTGGTATTTTAGTTTCTCAGGTTGAGTATATAAAACAGGGAGAGACCAAAAAGTTTATAATTACCGATGCCGGGATGAATGATCTTTTGCGCCCTGCGTTGTATGAGGCGTATCACTCTGTGCAACCGGTAGAACGCCGTTTTGGTCGGGAAGAGTCGGTATGTGATGTGGTGGGTCCAATCTGTGAATCTGGTGATTATTCAGCTCGTGAACGGTTGCTACCGGAGTTTCAAGAGGGAGAGTTGTTGGCTATTCGTTCTGCTGGAGCCTACGGATTTGTAATGAGTAGTAACTATAACAGTAGACCAAGGGTTGCTGAGGTGATGGTACGTGGGGATAAATTTGCCGTGGTTCGTCGTCGAGAGACCATTGATCAACTGATGGAAAATGAGAGCCTTTTTGAGTTATGACCCTACCTTTTATAAAAATGCATGGGCTGGGTAACGATTTTGTTGTTTTTGACCACATTAAAAAACCCCATAAAATTACCCCTCAGTTAGCAGCAAAGCTAGCTGACCGGAGAATGGGTGTGGGGTGTGATCAGGTTATACAACTTCTGGCTCCCTCTAAAAACAGACCTTTGGTCCATGCTGAGATGCGAATTTATAATGGTGATGGCTCCCAAGCTGAGATGTGTGGCAATGCCGCCCGCTGTGTGGCCAAATATCTCAGGTGCACCATGAACTTGCCAACCCAAACTTTAACTTTGCAAACTTTAGCAGGTCTCATTAAAATTCAACCTAAAGGGGGTGGGTTGGAAGCTGTTGATATGGGAAGGCCAATATATGGCAAAGCTGGAGAGCCCATTACGACCCAAAGTGGCAACAGTTATAAATTTACCCAAGTCTCCATGGGTAATCCCCACTGTGTGATTTTTCTACCATCACTGGATGGATTTCCTTTGGCGGTTGAAGGACCACAGTTAGAGAGCCATGAACGATTTCCCCATCGCACAAATGTTGAATTCGTGCAGGTACTTAACCAAAAAGAGATCCGCATGCGGGTTTGGGAGAGAGGTGCAGGTATAACTCTTGCTTGTGGTACTGGTGCTTGTGCTGCCGGGGTTGCAGCAGTGTTAAATGGTCATGCCCAAAGAGAGGTGGTTGTGAAGCTGGATGGGGGAGATTTGGATATTTTCTGGCGCAGTGATGATCATGTTATCATGACTGGACCAGCGACGATTAGTTTTCATGGTGAAATCAATTTTTGACGGAAATAATGCAATGCACTTTATCGATCTACAAATTCAGTATCAAAAGTATAAAAAAGAAGTTGATGCTGCAATCCAGAATGTATTGGATTCATCCAAATATATAAATGGACCCCAAGTTGCCGAGCTGGAACAAACCCTTGCAGATTATGTGGGAACCATCCACGGGGTCGGTTTTTCTTCCGGCACCGAGAGCTTAAAAGCGACACTGATGGCCTGGGAAATAGGTCCGGGAGATGAGGTCATAACCACCCCTTTTACCTTCATCGCCTCGGGTGAGGTAATTGCGGTTATAGGAGCCAAGCCGGTTTTTGTCGATGTAGACCCCAACACCCTTAATATCGACCCGACAAAAATTGAAGCAGCCATTACCCCAAGAACCAAGGCAATTATTCCCGTTAGTCTCTATGGGCAATGTGCCAATTTAAACGCGATAAACATAATAGCTAGTCGTCATAAAATCCCGGTATTAGAGGATGGTTGCCAATCTTTTGGTGCAATTTATAACGATGAGCGTTCATGCGGTATCAGCACTGCTGGTGCCACCTCATTTTTTCCCGCAAAACCCCTTGGCTGCTATGGCGATGGGGGTATGACCTTCACCAACGATGAAAATTTAGCCAACCGTCTGCATATTATAAGAGAGCATGGTCAGGCTGCTCGTTATCGTCATGCAATGCTAGGTGGAAATGGTCGCTTGGATACCATACAAGCTGCAATTTTATTAGCTAAATTTCCTTTTTTTGAAGAGGAAGTAGAAAATCGCCAAAAAGTAGCAAACTACTATATTAAGAACCTACCAAAAGGGGCAAGACCTCCAACAATTCGCCCTGGCAATAAAAGTGTATTTTCCCAGTTCACCATAAGGGTTAAAGAGCGGGACAGAGTACAAAAACTACTAACAGAGCAAGACATCCCCACCGCTATCCACTATCCTGTACCCCTCCACAGGCAGCCCGTCTTTGCCTACCTAGCTCATAAGGCAGACGATTTTCCCGTCGCCCAAAAAGCTGCATCAGAGGTGTTATCCCTACCCATGCACCCTTTTATGACCACCAACCAACAAGATCAAGTGTTGGCTGCTCTAACAAAATCTTTAGTTGAAGCTGGTGGTGAATGACAGCGAAAAAATAGCCAAACTCGAAGCACTATGTGCTGCCTATCGCCGCACCCTATTTAAAGTCCCCCACAGCCGTGGGGATCATAGCGACCGTTGCCGTATGAATAATGGTGGACAGACCCCCGCGACACCTGAGGAGTGTACGTGTCATGTGGGGATGGTGAATGCTATGTTGCAGGCTGGAGATTTAAAGAGTGATTCAAAATGAGCACTGAAGATCGGCTAGATTTCAATCCAGTCATTGGAATATAGGCAGATCGAGAAGAGGCTTTAGAGTACGTGAGAAATTTAAACAAAAAGATTTGAAGTAATGGAATGGTCCGCCCCGCTCCCAATAACGGCATCTATGTGCCAAGATGGAGTTTCAATCAACCATCAACGGAGTCGGAGCGAACTATGAACAAGAATAACGTAGACAAACGAATTGTGGTACTGGGAATTGATTTAGCCAAGAAATCTTTTCAACTGCATGGCGTCGACCGAGATGGCAGGACAGTGTTTCGGAAAAAGCTGACACGCCACAAGTTGATAGAATTCATGGTTCGACTCGAACCTTGTCTGGTGGGTATGGAGGCTTGTGGTGGAGCACACTATT
>JADFYX010000101.1 GCA_015232795.1 Magnetococcales bacterium | reverse complement strand
AACTTGGCGAGGTGGCAGCTCAGTATGAGCTAGGGTTGATGTATGCAGATGGGGTGGGGTGCGAACAAGACCTTGTAGAGTCTGGTAAATGGTTTGAGGAGGCTGCACAAAAAGGTGATGTACAGTCTCAATATGAGTTGGGAAATTTGTATAACAGGGGTATAGGAATACCCAAAGACTCTGCAAAAGCTATAGATTGGTATCAAAAAGCAGCCCAACAGGGTTTGGCATCGGCACAACATGAATTGGGGTTGATGTATTATAACGGTTTGGGGATTGAGCATGACTATAATGCTGCCTTGCACTGGTTTAAACACTCTGCACTGCAAGGTTATGATGCCCCACAATATTTGTTAGGCACAATGTACGAGCAAGGCTTGGTGGTAGCGCAAAACTATTTAGAAGCTGCAAAATGGTACCAACAAGCAGCAGATCAAGGCAACCTTTTAGCTCAAGTAAATTTAGCCCGGTTTTTTTATAAAGGTCTTGGGGTAGAGCAGGATTATGCCAACTCTATAAAATGGTATAAACAGGCAGCAAAACAGGAAGACCTTACCTCAAAATATCGACTTGGATTGATTTATGAACAGGGGTTGGGGGTAGAGCAAGATTACCAACAAGCTATAGATTGGTATGAACAGGCAGCAAAAAATGGATATGCTCTGGCCCAATATAATCTCGCCACAATGTATAAAAATGTCATAAGCGGACAAGAGGGTTATGAAAAAGCGGTTTTCTGGTTTAAAAAAGCTGCGGATCAAGGTGATGATCTGGCGCAATTTGATCTGGGTTTGATATATGACAAAGGGTTGTGGTTTGAAAAAAATAGCAGTGTAGCTATGGATTGGTATAACAAAGCCGGGGTACAGGGGAATATTGCAGCACAATATCGTTTAGGAGAAATATTTGAGCATGGTGAAGGTGTAGAGCCTTCTTATGAAACAGCTATTAGTTGGTATCAAAAGGGGGGGCAACTTGGAGATATTAAATCTCAAATGTCAATTGCCAACCTATATTTTAACGGTTTTGCAGATCACCAAGCAAACTTTCAAGAGGCGATGCTCTGGTATAACAAGGCAGCTAAACTAGGGGATAACAGTGCAAAATATAAACTTGGTTTAATGTACGCAAAAGGGCTTGGAGTAGAGCCTGATAATGAAATTGCCATGGAATGGTATAGACAAGCCGCAGAGTTTGACCACCCAGCCTCTCAATTTGCCATTGCAGAGATGTATATGGATGCTTTGGGTGTTCCTCAAGATTATAAAGAGGCAATCAAATGGTATAAAAAATCTGCTCAACAAGGAGAGGTCCTGGCTTTAAAACGGTTGGGACAGATATTTTGTGAAGGTTTGGCAGTAGATAAAGATTACAGCAAGGCAATGGGATATTTTGCCGGGGCTGCACAACAGGGAGATGCTCAATCTCAATATGAGTTGGCAAAGTTATTTTCCCAGGGTTTGGGAGTGCAACAGGATTATGGTGAAGCTGCAAAATGGTACGAACAGGCAGCAGAACAAGGAGAAGCTAACGCGCAATTTGAACTAGGTGTTTTATATAGCAACGGTACAGGTGTAGAGCAGGATAATAGTAAAGCAACCCACTGGTTTAAACAGGCTGCTCAACAAGGTTTAGAGCAGGCACAGCTAAACTATGGCTACAACTTAGAAAACGGCGTTGGTGTTGAGGGTGATGTGCTAGAGGCCATAAAATGGTATGAAATGTCTGCCATGCAAGAGAATATCACCGCCCAAAACCGCTTGGCTATTTTATATGATAATGGAGATGGAGTTGCAAAAGATCTGGCAGAGGCTATTCGCTGGTACAAACTTGCAGCCAAAGGTGGCGAGATATCCGCTCAATTAAGGTTGGGAGATTTGTATGCTAATCAGAAGGGTGTTCATAACCACAATATAGCTGTTACTTGGTATGAAATGGCAGCCGACAACGATAGCTCCCAAGCCCAATATCAGCTAGGTTTGATATATTCCAACGGCTTGGGGAAGATTGGCAAAAATCAAAAAGATGCCTTCCAATGGTATGAAAAAGCGGCCCTTTTGGGTCATGCCTTAGCCCAGTGTGAGTTGGCCTTGATATATGAAAATGGTTTAGGTGTAGAGCAGGAGATGCAACAGGCCATCAGATGGTTTGAGCACTCAGCAAATCAGGATAACCTGGTGGCTCAAGGAAGTTTGGGTAAAATATTTTATGAAGGTATTGGTGTTGGAGCAGATTATTACGAAGCTTTCAAATGGTATTTAAAAGCTGCAACACAGGGAGATATTACAGCTCAATTTCGTCTTGGTTTAATGTATGAACAGGGTGAAGGAGTGGAGCAGGATAGCCAGCAAGCTATAATTTGGTATGAAAAAGCCGCTGGTTTGGGCCATACCCTTGCCCAATATCATCTTGCAAAAATATTACAGAGCTTTTTTAGTGGGGTAAAAGGTACTAAACAGGCTATCCCATGGTTTGAACAGGCAGCCATGCAAGATAATGAGCTTGCCCAGTATGAGCTTGGACAGATATTTGCGGAGGGGCAGTGGATTGATAAAAATTTAGAAGTTGCAATCAATTGGTACGAAAAAGCTGGAGCACAGGGTAATCTTGCTGCTCTGTATCAATTAGGAGAAATTTTTACAAAAGGTGAAGGCGTTGAGGCAAATTATGCTGTTGCTATAAGTTGGTATTTGAAAGGGGCTGACAAAAACGATCTTAAAGCCCAAATGTCAGTTGCCACTCTCTATTTTAATGGTTTTAATGAATACCCTTCCAACTATCAAGAGGCACGCACTTGGTATGAAAAAGCAGCAAAGCAAGGTGACCCTACGGCAAATTTTCAACTAGGAGAAATTTATTATAACGGCCTCGGGGTAGAGCCTGATTATTCTGTCGCATTGGGGTTTTATAAAGAAGCTGCAAAAGTTGACAACTCACAAGCCCAGATGATTATAGCCCAGATGTACCAACAGGGTGACAAAGTTCCCCAAGATAACAAAGAGGCGATAAAATGGTTTGAAAAAGCCGCACTTAAAGGAGGTGAAGCTGCCCAGTTGCAACTAGGTAAAATATATGCTGATGGGTTGGGTGTAGAACCTGAACCTATAAGTGCAGCCAAATGGTATGAAATGGCTGCAAAACAGGGTAACCAATTAGCACAAATTGAGATGGGACAAAGATATAAAGATGGTATTGGTATCAAACAAGATTATCAAAAAGCCTATAAATATTTTAAACCGGTAGCCCAACAGGGTGATCCCTCTGCTCAATATGAACTTGGAGTTATGTTTGGCAAAGGCCAAGGTGTGGCTCTAGACTATGTTAAATCTATAAAATGGTTCAAAAAAGCCGCTAATCAGGGTCTGTTAAGTGCACAGTTGATCCTTGGTGACATATATCTTGAGGGGCAAGTGGTGAGTTTGGACATTGAAGAGGCAAGCAGATGGTATGAACTTGCAGCAGTTCAAGGTGATGCTATAGCACAAACCCAACTAACTAAAATAAACGAACAAATTGAGCAAGAGGCCCAAAAAAATCTGCCAGATATCTCCAACCCTATAGCCAATCAAGATACCCAGAACATCCCCACATCAAAGGAGTCATCAGAATTAGCTGACCAGATGGCGGAATCAGAAGATGAAGAAGAAGTTTTAGAAGAAGAGGTAGATTTTCTTGATAGGAAACCTGTCTACATAAATGAAATTTGCTCGATACTAAAAAAGGATGAATATTATTTCAGCCATGTCGGTGATGATATTGATACAGCAAAAGTAGAAGAATATTTTTCTCTGTGCAAAACAGTAAAAACTACAGTGGAAATGCTTTTTGTAGATCTGCAAGCCAATATAGCTTACGACATGTTTAATTATTCAAATTATGATCAACTAGCAAAAGAGGCGATGGCAGACTTAAACCTTAAAAGAATTAATGCTGTTGAAGATGTAATAAGCGATACAACTCTAAAGCCTGTGGAGCAAGCGGCACAATATGCCCAAGATATGGAAAAAAGATTGGATAGTGGTGAGTTTGGTGAGGTTCCAGAGGTGCGAGTATTTTTTATTAAGCAGTGCGATGGAATATATGTAAATTGGCGGAATTATGGCAAAAGATTAAAAGAAGAAATTTTAAAACTGGCTAGCCATAATCAAGTTTGAGCTCCTAAAATTTAGACAGATTTTCTGTAGTAGAAGAGCAGATCATTGGCAAATTCATCAGTTGTGATCCCTTCTAAGGCAGAATTATCTTGAATTTGCCTTTTGATGATTTCGATATTACCAGTCTGAGCAATAAGAATATAAAACAGCACTAACAATGATGACCCTCTGTATACATTTTCCGGGGCATTGTCTGACATGTCACCAAAGACATGTTTCATAAGAGTGCTGATTACCTCGCGGTTTTCATCAAGCTGAACTTTAATACTGTTTACAGCATTTAGGCGCATATTAGTGTAAATACTTGCTAACGATGACAGAAACTCATCGTTATATGTTAGTGTGGCATTAAAATAGTCTGATATTTTTCTATCTAATGCTCTTGCAACTCTGTCGTTTAAAATAAATGTTTCCAGTTCAGATACAAACCTCATAAACTCAGCATCAGACTGCTCTGTCTGTTGCTCGTTATCAGTTGCGTGTGAATTTTTATCTTGAAGTTGTGATGGTATATTTTGCTGATGAGAAGCTACCGTTTGCTCTTGTGTTGAAGCCGTGTTGCTTGAGTTGGACTCCCTATTTGTATTTTGACTGATTAAAGCAGATTTAATTCTACAAAGTTCAGCATCTGCCATTTTTAACAGGTAGGATACCTGAGCAAGTTGATTTATATCATTGCTGTTAATGTTGTTGTTAACAACCATTTCATCAAACACATTTTTTACGTTAGACCAAGAATCTTGCAGTGCTGTTCTTACATTTAATTGGGCATGAATAGATGTATATCTTTCATATTCGACTTGACGATATTTGGTTTCGGGTAAAATTAAATTAAAGCGTTGCAACAAAATGCCGAACTGGTTTTGTGCGTCGTTCTCCAAAGTTGTTAAAGGGATGTTTTCAATGATAAATTCTTTATTTATAATAGAAACTGAGAGGTTGATATCATCTTGAAAGTAGGATACAACAGTTATGCTGACAAGATTTTTGATGTCGCCTAACTCATTGTAAATGGCCCCTTTTTCTAACAGTTTGTTACGCAAAACCTCCCTTGACATAATGTTGCCAGATATAGAATGGATAGGAATAGTTGTTCTGTTGAACACCTCTTGTAAAATCCCAACAAGTCTATCTTTATATGATTTGTGTAGATCAAAATCCGCATCATATTTATTGAGTATACTTTCTATATTCTTTGAATATAAAGACACTATTTAACCCTGTAATTATCAAGCTTTAAAAGTTTTACATTTTTTTGTAGGTGACCATCATATCATAACTCAAACCCTATATACCACTCACCAAAATTTCTGATAAAAAATGTGAAAAATGATGAGTTAAATAATGGTTAATTTGTCAAGGTAACTATCAGGATTTTGCTAATAATATTCATATTATATTAAGCTGTTATTTTCCGGCGCAATTATTGCTTATATAGGTAGTAAGCGCATATAAACTTTGCAGTAAAAGTAGGTTGATATTGCTTAAATGATGGTAATTAATAAAGTTACAATCTTAATAGGCCATCGCCATAGATTTAACGGTAGTATGCAGATACCCGACATAACATCATATTTTTTTCAGGTATTATGAAACATAATCACGGCTCCAACATAGCAACTTCGTTTTTTGCCTTAAAGCCAAAACTGCGAAATAGTCAGGCTATTCCAACACTCCCTGCTGCTGAATCTATGCGCAATGATATAGAAAACCAAAAGGCTGAGTTACGCAAACTTCAAGAGGCTTTAGAAGCTGCTGAAAATGAGAGAAAAGATCTTTATGAGAGCAAGCACTCGGCTTTATTGCAAACATCCCAGGAGTTAGATAAGCGGCAAGAAGAGATTCAAAAGCAGCAAGTTGAGTTGCAAAAGCAGCAAGAGGCTTTAAAAGTACAACAAAAAGAAAGAGATGCCCAGCATGATAACAAAAATTCTGCACTATTAAAGGCCCAGGAAGATTTAGATAAACGTTTTGATGAACTGATACTTAAAAAAGATGCGTTAAACACCATAGAGCAAGAAGAGAGAAAAAAAATTCAGGCTCAGCATAAGCAGGCCAATGACGAAATAGAGATTCAAAGGATTAAGTTAGTCCAGCAACAAGAGATTTTTTACGCAACCCAAAAAGATAGAGAAGCTCAGTATAGAAGCAAAGAAGATGCTTTGTTAAAATCTCAAGCTGCCCTGGATGGTCGTTATGAGGAACTGAGGCAAGAGAAAGAAACATTTAAGGCAAAAAAACAGAAGGCGAGAAAACGCCTGCAAAATATGGAAAAAAAGTCTCTTGAAGAGGTGCAAAGGATTAAGCTTGAACTGCATCAGCAACAAGAGGCTTTACAAAAGAGCGAAAACGAGAGAGCAGCCCTTTATAAGAGCAAGGATATTGCTTTATTGCAGGCCCAAGCAGATATAGATAAACGTTATGAGGAGCTAATACCAGCCCAAAAAGCTATTATTGTCAAAGAGCAAGAGGCTGACAAACGTATTCAAATCAAGCATAAAGATGCCCTTGTTAAAATAGAAAATCTACAGGTTGATTTACGTTATCAACAAGAAGCATTGCAGGCGACTGAAAAAGAGCGCGCAGCAATATATAAAAGCAAAAACATGGCGTTGCTACAGTCGCAAGGGGCATTAGATAAGCGTTATAATGAACTGATAAAAGCCGAAGATGAGTTGAATGTTAAAGAGCAAGAGGCTGCTTTACGTATTTCTGCCCAACAAAAGCAGTTCATTGCCCAAAAAGAGGAGCAGAGAGCTGAGTTACGTAAGCAGCAAGGGGAAATAGAAAAACAGTGGGTTGATTTACGTAAGCAACAAGAGATTTATCAAAAAACCCAACAAGAGAGAGAGCTACTATATAAAAATAAAGATGGTTCTCTAGCAGAAGCAAAAAAAGAGATAGATAGGCGGTATAACGAACTTGATAAGCAAAAAAATGAATTTAATCAGCAACAAGAAACTTTGCAACTAGCCCAACAAGAAAGAGAAAAAGAGAAACAAGAGTTTTATGCTAACAAAGATGCTGCTCTATTAAAGGCACAAGAAGATTTAGATAAGCGTTATGATCAATTAATTATGGAGAAAGAGGCTTTTAAGGTAGAAAAGCAAGATTCTGAAAAAAGTATTCAGGATCAACATGCTTACTCTATTTGCGAAATAGAGGCTCTAAGAATAGAGTTTCGTCAGCAACAAGAGGCTTTTCAAATAGCAAGTAAAGAGACACAAGCTCAGCATGAAGATAGAGATGCTGCTTTGCTAAAAGCCGAAGCAGATATCGAAAGGCGTTATGATGCACTGCGAATAGGGGAAAAAACCTATCAAGCCAAAGAGCAAGAGGCATTAAAGCGTGTTAAGGCTCAGCACAAATTACACCTTGCTGAAATTAGCCAACGACAAGTTGAGTTACGCAAGCTTGAAGATGCTTTTGCCGCAGCAAAACAAGAGAGAGAAGATCTCTATAAAAGCAAAGAGAATGCTCTGTTTAAAGTGCAAGAAGATGTTGATAATCAGTATGAAGAGATAAAAAAGCATAGGGTTGAGTTTCGTAAGATTGAAGAGGCTTTAAAAGAGAGCCAAAGAGATAAAGAAGCCCAGTATAGAAATAAAGATATGGCTTTAATTAAGGCACAAGAAGAGTTAGATAAGCAGCATGATAAATTAATACAAGAACAAGAAGCCTTGAAAGCAAATGAACTAAAGATTAATAAACAGATTAAAGACCAGCTTAAACAGGCCAATGATAAAATAGAAAGCCAGATTGAGGAGTTTCGTCAGCAACAAGAGGCTTTTCAAACCCAAAAAATAGAAAAAGAAGAGCAGTTGCTAAGCAAAGGATCTGTTTTGCAAAAGGCGCAAGCAGATTTGGATATGCGTATTGAGGAGTTGTTGCCAGCCGAAGAGGCCATAAAAGCAAAAGAGCAAGAAGCTGAAAA
>JADFYX010000100.1 GCA_015232795.1 Magnetococcales bacterium | reverse complement strand
GTTTTTCTTTTTTCTTTGTTTTTAATATTCAAAAGCGAGGGGGTTAGGGGGACTGCAAGCCCTCCCAAGGTTCTATCTTTTGATTTTTAAATAAAAATTTTTAAAATTAGAACGGCTATTCTAACGATAAAAGAGCATAAGGGGGCAATCTTCTTATGCTCTTTGTTTTAGATCTTCAGGATAGTTACAAAGCATGAAAGAAAAAACCATTAGACTTACCAGTTTAAGCCGTGAAGAGCTTAACACCTTAATTGTTGATGATTGGGGAGAAAAACCATTTCGTGCAAAACAGCTATGGTCGTGGTTGTATGTAAAGTTGGTAAATGATGTAAGTGACATGACAGATCTCTCAAAGCTCTTTAGAGCCAAGTTGGAAGAGGTGTGTCAACCGCTCTCTCCAACAGTGCAGTCCCGACAGATGTCTAAAGATGGTACAGAAAAATGGTTGCTCTCTTTTACAGATGGTCAGCAGGTGGAAACAGTATATATACCAGAGGAAGAGCGGGGCACTCTGTGTGTTTCGTCCCAAGTAGGCTGTAGTTTGGCTTGTCCGTTTTGTTTTACCGGAACACAAAAACTGGTAAGAAATTTAACCACATCAGAAATTGTAGAGCAGGTCACATTTGCAAGGTCTCAAGTAGAGGCAAGAGGGCAGAGGTTAACCAATATTGTTCTTATGGGCATGGGAGAACCTCTCCATAATTATGCAGCGGTTGCAAAAGCTGTTAAGATTATTCTTGATAGCTCTGGTTTGGCAATTGGCACGAGAAAGATCACTCTCTCCACCTCTGGTGTTGTGCCAAAAATGGTGCAAGCAGGTTATGATCTTGGCATTAATCTGGCTATATCACTGCATAGTGTTAGAGATGATGTACGAGATCAATTAGTACCCATAAATAAAAAATATAATTTAGCTGCTTTACGTAAGGGAGCCAAGGAGTATCCACTTAAAGGCAACAGAAGTATAACCTGGGAATATGTAATGTTGGACGGCATCAATGACTCCCCAGATGATGCCAGAATGTTGGTTAAATATCTAAAAGGCATACCATCAAAAGTCAACTTAATTCCCTTTAACCCATGGCCTGGAACACCTTACAAACCATCATCAGCACAAAAAATTGAGGAATTTCAAAACATAGTTGGTAATACTGGTTTGGTTACGGTTATTAGAGAACGCAGAGGGGAAGATATTCAAGCTGCTTGTGGTCAGCTAAAGGGTGAAAGAGAGTCTGGTGATACAAGTTCTGTAAATAGCTGAAACAACATAAAAAGCATCATGGTGAGTCGCTGACTTTTATATCTTGTTGTTATCATAATTAAAAATTTATGGATTAGCTACACCATTTTCATCAAGACCCGTAGTCAGAATATTCTCAAAGGCCCGTACTACCTCTATCCCAAAATCAGCCTTTTGTGCCGATTTCGCAAGCTGTTTACGCCGAGCTTTGTAGATAAGCTTATCACGTGACTCTTTAGCTAACATTATAGAAATGTTGATATAATCATTATGGTTTTGGGCAATTGTGTCAGTAAGCTCTATCTTGCGTAGCAACCCAGCAGCTAGCCGTTGACGCATAAACGTCCCTTCTAACGTAACTATAGGCAGACCCATGTGTGCAGCTTGTCTTGCTGTTGTGTAGCCAGAAAATGATGGGCAGTCCAAATAGATATCGCAACTCTTCAATAAAGATAAAAATTTATCGTTAGATAACCAAGGAATAACCTGTAAATAATTGTCAGGATTCAGCTCTTTTTCTTGGAAAGCTTTACCAATCCGTTTAATAATATTTTTTGTTGCCCACGGCAGTTTTTCATCAACTGTTATTAAAAATGTGCATGGGCCAACCAAGCTAGCGATTTTTGCAAACAGTGCATCATCGCCTGGGTAGAATTTAAACGATTTTTGGCAAATAATAAAAATTGGCCCAACTAAATCATTGAGTATCTCTTCTATCTCATGGGGTGTAGTTGTTTGCACTATCTGCAACGGTTCGGTACAGCAACCTGTACCCGGTAGGCAGATGAGTTTTTCACGATAATGGGATTGGGCGAGGAGGGGTTCTGGCTCCAACAGTTCCCCAGAGATAAAATAGTCAATTGTTGGTAGACCACTGGTTATAGGATGGCCCCAACCCATCACCTGTAAAGGGGCAGTGCGGTGTAAGGCAAGGAAAATGGTAATTGGGTCCATACTTATTTCAGGAAAATAAATAACATCAGGAGCATCTTTTCGCAAGATATCAAGCCATGCTGTTTTATGCCGATCCTCACTGCCAATTTGACGATAAAAATCCGCGTTGGCTTGCGCCCATTTTGTCTCATCATCAGTAATATTGCTTGTATTATACAAAAAAAGCTCAAAGCGATCCCTGTCCATATGCCGGACAAAACCCTTAAGTACAATATCCCAAACAGAATGAACGCGAATATGGTTAGATACTATAACAATGCGTATTTTTTTAGCTTTGATAGCTCCATCCGGTTTTTTGAAATGTGGCTCAACCGCGATGAGGTCACCATAATCAGACAGAGCCTGGATATGATTTAGAGGCAAATAAGCGATATAAAATACCGGCATATTGCAAGCTTCCTTGGCAAATTCAAGCTTGTTCTTAGGATTTTTTGCTAGCCAAGCGGACATCTGGGCAATAAAACTGTTAAATATCTCTATGGATCTATTAACACTTTCACTGTTTTTATGAAAAATAGGAAAGATGATATGTATCTTGCGTAAGAGCAAAACAGTGCTATCTGGTTGATGTTTCAGGGCTTCATCCAATATTGAACTCGCCTCTAAAAAGCAGTCGTCGCCATGCATAAATAGCAAAAGGTTGAGCCACGCATTTGTATAAAAGGGATCAAGAGCAACTGCTTTTTTTAAAGAGGATACAAGCTCTATTTTTTGCTCTACTGACAAAACAGATAGTTTACTTTTTTCCAGAAGAGTAAACCCAATATTGTTATGAGCTTCTACATAGTCAGATTTAATAGATATGGCTTGTTGATAACTGCTAATGGCTTGGTCAAGCTTGTTTTGTTCGTGTTGTGTCACACCAAGATTGTTATATGCCTCTACATAATCAGGCTTAATAGAAATGGCTTTTTGATAACTAGCAACAGCTTCATCCAGCCTGTTTTGCGCTTTTAAAATATTGCCAAGATTAAAATAAGCTGCTGAATAACCAGGATTTACAGCAATCACCTTACGATAACTTGTCTCCGCCTCAAAAACCATACCCTGCTTTAACAAGACATTACCAAGATTATATAAAGCATTCCCATAATCAGGTTTAATGGATATCGCTTTTTGTAAAACTAAATTAGCCGCAGCAAGCTGACCAAGTTGTAAAAAAGCCGCCCCAAGAGTACAGTAGGCATCCGCAAAATCAGGATCAATTGCAACCGCTTTTTGTAGAGCATCAATAGCTTCTTGAGTCCGCCCCAAAGGATACAGAGATGTTCCCAAATTATAGTGCAACATGGAATATCTGCTATCGATGCTGATTGCATGACGAAATTGTACAATCGCCAAATCATGACGGTCTATTTTCTGCGCAATAAGCCCAAGTAAATTAATGGTTTGAAGATGATCGTTGTCAATTTGAATTATAGCTGTGCAAAGTCTGTCAGCCTCTGTATAACTGCCAATATTGTAGAGATCAAAAGCTTTAGCGTATGCCTCATCGATTGTGAGTTGTGGTTGATGGGTGTTGGGTGGTTGCATCTTATCCATTAGTTTTTTCTGGTTTAATGATTGAACTGTTATGGCTGAAACTCTATATATGCGTTTTCTCAATGATCTATTATGAGATTAAATTCATCCAACCTGTTGTAACCAAATACAATTATTTAAGATTTATTGCTTGCTAAAAATCCAACTCACATCATTAAATTGTAAGATACCATACTAAACAGTATATCAAAAATACTATCACCTCTACAAATTAGCATCATTGTATCAGTTTAAATTGTAATGTTTATTTAGTTAAAGGCTAGGTAATCAATGATAACTGGTAAGATTGGAAACCGCATAATTACCAGTTATCATTGATCGTTGGGGTTAAATGCTAGAAAAACAGGACTACTTACTTATAATTAATAACGCACATAGTAGCATATTTGTAAAGTTAAGCTATAGCTAATTTAATTATATTTTAACATAAAATTAGAATCTATGAGATTTGATATACATATAGCTATTAATAGTGGTTTTATGATAACCAGTATTTGATATGAGTAATTTTAACTTTGTGCTAAAAAGTTTTATGCTGACTTGTGTAGATTGTTATATGTGGAGGTTTGTTCTGATAGATTATTAAACAATCCTGCCATTGGTAGGTAAAGCATGTTAGAGAAACAAAAAAAAGGGTTTTTTTGTTTCTCTAACTAATACTCTTGCAGGGACTTTGTTTAGAAGCTAAAAAAAAAGCCTTTTTAAATATTGTTTTACGGTAAAACCATGGTTGATACCCAAACCTGTAAGGGAGATGATCTCCCTTAACCCACACTCATCCAGGCAACTTCCTTTTTTTACTGATAATCACCCATTAAGTTAAACCCTGCCCAGTTTGCCGGGTGGGGGAAGGTTTGCTTTACTATTAGTTGGGCTTGCTGCAAGCTTTTGGCTTTGTTCATTGTGGAATAGTTTCTGTAGAAATGCTTCATCAATACCGCTGTTGCTAGATCATCTACCCGCCATAATGATGATATCAACGCATGGGTTCCGGCGTAAAGAAATGCCCGGTTTAGGCCGATAAGCTCGCTGCCTTGCAGGGTTCCTAAACCCGTTTGGCAGGCACTTAGAGTTACCAAATCCGCGTTTATGTCTAATGAGAAGATCTCTTTTACTGTTAATCGTCCTTTTTGCTGGTCTTTGGCCGATAACCATAACGAAGAGAAGAGGGGGTTGATGCCTTGAAAATCGCCGTGGGCTGCTATGTGGATTATGCCGTATTTGCCAATGTTATTAACTACCCACTCCTTGCTGGCTTTTTTACCTACTAATAGATCACCGTCAGGAAAAGTCCACTGAATACTGCCCGCTTCATATTCTGCTAACGGTAGATCAAAATTTAGATTACCAAGATCAGGATTGCCAATGGCTAATATTTTGGTTCTTTTTATTTTAGTGCGTTTTTTAAAGGAATACTCCATGGCAGAGGCCGAAGGAGAATAAAATAGCGGATACCTGGCTACCAGATAGTTGTTTGGCCCTCTCAAGGCAGAAAAAGAGAGGAAATATAAGGGGCCGTGGGGAATAATTCCTAGATATTCAAGATCTGTTATCTCTTTTTCTACCGGCTTGATCAACCATGTATAAAGCTGGCTCATAACCTCTTCTACCGGTTCAATATTCTGCATTAAATCCCGATATTCTCTTACCTTCGCCGTTAGCTCTTTTTCACTTACTGCTACACGTTTAAATGTTGTGCCTTTTTTAGTTGTTACCCATATATAAAGCTCTTTTTTCGTCAGCAGATAGGCGATAGTACCAACACCTTTCTCCATCCTGCCTTCAAACTGCGCTAATGTTAAAGGATTTACCGAAATAAAAGCACTTAGCTCTGGGTTTTTCTGCAAAAGCTCTAGTTGGGCCTCTTCTGCCATAGCTTTTTGTCTTTTATATCTGTTGCTTTGGGCTTTGCTCGGTTTTTTGCTGGCTGCAAACTCTTGTGCTAAATTGTCTAACTCAGCAAAAAGATTGCTCACACGTTGCAAATCTTTTTCATCCTCTGGGCGTTTTAGCTCTATTTTTTGATTTGCCAGTAGATCAATAAAGTTTCGCGAACGGAACCTCTCAAGATAATCAAAGCCTTTTCTTGTATCACCCATCTCAACCAATAATGTAATCATGTTGCGGTAGAGATCTTGTTTATTCTCCTGAAAACTATTGCGCAGGGCATCAATTTTAAGAGCAGAACGCATTCCCTCAACAATGTTTATGGCTCTGTCAAAGGCTGCAAAAGCCTCTTTGGGTCTGTCTTGCTGCCATAAAACATCTCCCATACCTGCTGAAGCCCGCCAGAGAACCTCTTTTAAATGGAGTTTTTTTGCAAGACCAAAAGCTTGGCTGTAATAGTCATGGGCCAACTCAATTTTGCCCATCTTTTTGTATAGATTAGCCAACTCCAACTGGGCTTTGCTTTGGTTTATCGGGTTGGAAATCTCAGAGCTTATGGTCTCCGATACTAGCAGACGCTCTTCAGCCTCCTCTAGTCGGCCCTTTTTCATGAGAACCATACCGATATTTCTATTATCGTAACTCAGACCCCAAAGGCTTTTCTGTTCTGCATCTATAACCATCGCCTGTTGAAAATTGTAAAGAGCATCGTCCAACTTACCAGTTGCCCTTAAAACCAATGCCTTATTGTTCAGTGATGAGGCAAGCTCAGTGGCTAAATGGTGCCTTTTTGAACTATCGATAGCTTTTTGTAAATGCAGTAGTGCTTTATCATTTTCGTTTAAAGTCCAATACAAAAGCCCCCTTGTATTGGCTATCATTATCTCTAACTGAGGTTTGTCAGCATGGTCGGCTTGGTTGCTTGCTTTGATAAGTAGCCTGAATGCCTCTTGATAATCACCTTGAAACCATGAAGTGTTAGCAAGATAAAGCGAGCCTGTTGCCAAAAGGAACGGATCATCCAATTTTTGACCAATCTTTATTCCTTGCTTGTAAAATTTCTTGGAATTATTAAAATCACCAGTTTTTTCATAGGTTAAGCCAATATCAAAAATGGCTAATGCCTCTCCATTTAAGTCTTTGGTCTCTCTATAGAGTTTTTTTGCTTTGCTAAAAAACTCCCTCGCTTTTAAATATCTAGCCAAGCGTAGGTGGTAGATACGACCAATGCGGCGAAATTGTTCCGCCATTGCCTTTTTATCACCTTTTAATTGAAACTGGGTAAAGGAGATATCAAAGGCTGCTAAGGCTCCACCGTATGCTCCCTGGTTTTCTTTGACGATACCAAGGGTGTTGGCTCCTTCGGCTAATATTTCTGAATTGCCTGTTTTAGCTGCAATCTCAACGGCTTGCTCTAGATAGTGTACCGCAGAGTTATATTTTTCCAACCGGGAATAAAGCATACCCATGATATTTAAATCTTTGGCGCGAACAACCGCAGGAGTGTTCTTATCATGGTGGGCTAAAATCTGTTTTTGATGCCAAACAGCCCTGTGGTATTTGCCAAGTTTAAACAGAGTATTAACTGCTGTGCTAGATAGTTGGGCAAACAGTTCACCACGCCCAGCTTTTTGGATTAGTACCAGAGCATTTTCAATATGGGTAACGGTAGAGCTTAAATCCTCTTGGCCAAATGCCTCTTGGGCCTTGGCTAGCTCTTCATCAAACAGCTCTTCTGCTCTTTCAACCATCTGCTCCTGGTTGATGCCTGCACCACCATAAAAAGCAAAAGGATTTGCCCCCAACTGTTGTTTATTTTCTTGCCATGTTCTGTTTATTGCAGTTAAAGCAGGATATTTTGCAACGTTGGTTAAATAACTCTCAAGAGAATTTTTAACCTCTTTTGGCAAAAGAATACGGTTGGCAAAGATAACATGGGGAAAACCGCTGCGAATCAAAGCGGTTGCCAACAGTTGACGCTCTTCGTAATCAAGCCCAGTCGGATCGGTTAAAAAGAAGGTGTGTCCGGCTGGAAAATAAAAATCTCTTAATTTTACTCTCTCCCGCACCTGGTTTTTTTCACCAGTGGTGATGGTCATCTTATCAAATGGAGCAGTTGCAACAAAAATATTACTTGTTGATACCTCTTCTAAATCCTCTTTTTGGGCTCCCACCACAGGTACATCCACAATTAACATGGGAGTTTTGGGAGTTATCTCTTTTAGCTTGTTTTTGCCAATCTGCACAATACGGTTGAAAAACAGACCCTGACCAGGGGTGCCAGGGAGAAGATCCATAAGAGTTTGTAGTCGAGCTACTGCTCTGTTGTTTAAGGGTAAACTATCTATAATCTCCGGGTTGTCAGCCGGGGTGGAAAGATATATCTGCTCGGCTTTTTCAAGGGCTGTTTTAAGATCATCACCGACAATCTCTCCACTCCCTTTTTTAATCAGAGCATAATATAGCTGCTCACCATCATGGAGAAACAGATGGTTTTTCTCAAAACCAGAAACTATTTTTACATAGGGATGTTGGGGAGAT